>NZ_BADY01000159.1:0-103875 GCF_000241185.1 Pseudoalteromonas sp. BSi20495 | reverse complement strand
AAATACTCTCTTAAGAGCAAGCATAAAGTTTGCGAATGTACCGCCCGAGATTACCTTTTGCCCAGTAACTCGTTTAAACAGATCACTTACCGAGTTAGCAATTACATAAGATGGGAGCTCTGGTCTTCTGACAATTTCTGTTGTTAGGTAAGCAATAATCAGTCTCGCATAGTGTCCATGTGGCAGAGGCTGCGAGCTTTTCAATATGACTGTTGCGTATTTTCCGAAGCTCTTAACCTCAGATAAATCTGTGTCTTTAAGAGGTAAAACACACGGGTCAATTAAAAATGCAGGATAAAAACCAACTGTTTTCATCTTATAAGGACAATATTTTACAATCTCTTCAATCTGATCATCAGTACTCATTGGTGCATCACCGATTCACTTTTTATCAGTGGTTGCTCTTTAATCCAGTTATGGAATTCGCTTATAGGAAATAAAGTTTTCCCACCTTGTTTAATATATGGTGGTAGCAGGTGCTCTGATTTACCTTTTCGATTATCGCAAAGCTTATTGTATAAAGTCTGTTTTGAAATACGCATTGCATCAGCGACTTCTTCTAGCGTATAAAATTGTTGTTTGATCTTCATTATTATTCCTATTAGTTATTGGAATAACCTATTCTCCACATATTTCTTAATCTGACTCTCAAAAAGGGGGGGGCAATTTTTTGATGCTTTTTTTAAAGTAGTAAAAGCTGGTAATGCAAAGTAAGTCTAATGACCTAAAGTTAGATGTAAGTAAGGTTCTTAGAAGGAAATTAGCACTTTATTGATTAATATAAGACTAAATTTTTGCTCAAAACAGGGAAGTTTGGCATGCCAAACTTGAGTTAAAAATTAAACCAATCACAATACAGACCTTTCAATTATAATCCGAATGAATAAGGCCAAGTTCATCAAGGTTTGACTATTGAGGGTAATATTGAGACTCAAAATCATTTATTAGCAACTTTTTCCAGTCTCTATTATTATTTTTCTCATCAGATAGTGGGTATTCTAATACTCTCCACCTTAAAGAGATATTTCTTGGCAAATATAAATAATGAGTATTTCCTTGAAGACTCAAAGCCTTTAAATAGCTCCATGAATCACCGCGTTTCTCCTGAACCTCTAATCCATAGCTTTTTGTTTTATCTCCATCCCACTTGAGGGAGTAGCCAACTAAATTTGGGTTAAATGCATCCGGGACCGAATCAACAGGTATGGACGATTTTTTTATAAGTTCATTCTGTGTTTTTTCAGACATTTTAACGTCAGAATAATTGTTTATAAGTTTTACTGCCCAATCTCGCAAGTTAGTATTATTTTCATTTGCAGGGCCTCCTAAAATTTTAACTCCCAAATTTATATATTCAGCTTGCCGTTCAGCTTCGTTTTCTTGTTTCTGTTGCTCTAACTTCGCAGCATGTGTCTCAGTGATGTGAAGATAACCTATACCAGCAACTAAAATAGGAGTAATTAGTGCAGAAAAAGCGAGTAATAATGAACTCCAATTTATTGAAGATTTGAATTCAGCTTCACTGTTTTCCAGAGGTTCATTTTCTTTCCTTATTACAATCGACACTTCTTTCATTGAAACCTGTTTATTTTGTATTAGTGAGACTTGGTATAATCTGTCTCTATATTCTAATTATTTTTAATCATTTGGTAAAGTAACCAGCGAGTCGCTCCTTTAAAATAGAGCTTAATCTGAATAATTCTCTTTACGTTGCGCTTTTTGTTCAGGATCTATAGCGTAAATATCAACAATTTTTTACATCAAAAAAAGGCTAAATTTTTGCTCAAAACAGGGGGCTTAAAGTTTGGCATGCCAAACTCAAGCTAAAAATTTAATGAAAACTGTAGGTGATTGGCAAGTTTAAACCATGATCCCAATTGGAAAGCATAACAATCCATTGGAAAAAGTGCTGAACGTCTTTTTCAGAGTAACCACTATTCACAATCTTTAAAGACTCCGAGCGATTACAAAACATTTGATAACTTTCTTTTTGAATATCCCAAACCTCTCCCTTATCATTTATATAATGATGAAGCATAAAATCTAAGGTAAGCAATGAACTAATTAACCTAGATTCCGATATGTTATTTAGTTGACTGCTTAATAGCGCTAATTGTTGATAGCTTTTCTCGCAACCGTAAAGCTGCACTGATAGTACTGCAAGCACAGACTGATATGGCTTATTTTCAGGCTTAATCATATTACTTTTCACTTATAGAGCTCTCCACGGGCATGTGCATCTCTGGCCTCCTGTTCAGCATAGTCGTCCCCACAATGATTTACGCTTCCCATGCCATCACTGTACTCATCAATAAAGCGATCCTCCTCTGACTTATCGTCAACGTCTAAGATCACAGCCACGGCTACCGAACCAATAACCTTTAGTGTTTTCCAAATCATATACCACCTCAAAAGCTAAGTATTACTTAGTATCTAAAACACATTAAAGCTAAGAAACTCTTAGTTTTCAAGTTAAGAATAGATATAAATGAAAACTAATGATGACTCACCTTTTCCAAAACGATTAAAAGAAGCAAGAAAAGCAAAAGAACTATCCCAAAAAAAACTAGGGATCTTAGCTGGTATGGATGAGTTCGCAGCATCGGCTAGAATGAATCAATATGAAAAAGGTGTTCATGCTCCTGACTTCAAAACAGTTAAAGCTTTAGCTCATATTTTAGAAGTGCCTACTGCATTTTTGTATTGCATAGAAGATGAACTCGCAGAAAAGATTTTATATTTCTGTAGCAAGTAGGTATTAAGTTTGGCATGCCAAACTTCCCTCCACTGTAATTCAAACCATTTCAAAATGAGGCATCATGAGCAATTCGCCTCCTTTTTACTGGGCTTTGCCCAGACCCCGCTATGTAGAAGCCTAAAATCGGCTTACACATAGCGGGGTCTGGGGATATAAGGCGTTATACGCATACTTTTATTTGCAGATTGAAATGGTTTGAAAAAGTGCTAATCTAGAAGCTAGTTAGCTCTTAACGAGCAAAGAAAAATACAGGCGCTGTTCAGCTGCCTTCAAAACGTAGTAACGAGGTTTACAAGTTTCACTTCACTGTGAAAATCATATTGATGCTTTTACGTATCAAAAATAATTAATGGCGAGATCAGTCCGAGCCAAACGCTATGCGTTGAACGGGGGCGAATAGGCGTTAGCCGCTGAGCTTTATCAGCCAGTTTTTCTTACAATCACACCGGAGAATAACTATGACCTTTAATGCTAAAGCAGAAGCATTGCGCCTAAAGAATGAGAAAAAATTGATCAGTAAAAAACGATTTAAGCCATCCAAGCTCGATAAACATAAACAACGACTTCTAGCTCTTTACGAAGAAGATACGAATATAGCCAACCTACAAAGATGGCTCTTGCGTAAAGGAGTGAGAGCACATTGGACAACTGTAAAACGGTGGGTTGATAAAAATACCTAAGTTCGCAAAACCAGAAACGCAAGCGGAAAAGCTAGCTAAAAACTTATTTAAGCACAAAATTATTAAATCTCTAGGTACTGCTCGAAGTTATAAAGCTGCACTTATAAAAATAGCTCGGTGGTCAAAAGATATTGGAATTAATGGTGTACAGGGTATGAGCCTTCAAGATGCTTATAAATATCTTGATTACCGCAGTGAGTTTGCAGGCCAAAAAACACTGGATATGGAACGGCAAGCAATTCAAGCTATGTTTAAACTCAACGGCAAACTTGACCCTAAAGAAACACTGACTGTAATAAAATCCGAAAAAGAGATAATCGAAAAGTCTCGCGCCTACACTCCAGCCCAAGCTCTAGCAATCAGTGAGCATCAAACTAGAAAATATAATTTATCAACTCAAATAGCCTATACCGCAGGATTAAGAGCCCATGAGCTTTTAACAATTGCCAAAGTATCAGAGCGTAAAGCAGATAACCGTCCAGCGCTAGACAGTAAATGGCTTGGTCGAGAAGGTCGTATTTACACAGTGAAAGGCAAAGGTGGCTTAATCCGTAATGTACTAATACCTAACGCACTGGCTACACAACTAGAACAAAGGCGCTTAGCACAGCCTATTACCATTCGTGACAGGGAAATTAATTATCTGCAACGCTACGATCTTGGTGGTGGTCATAAATGGTCATGCTCATTCTCAAAAGCATCTAGTCGTACACTCTTTTTTTCTAATGGCGGTCATGGCCTTAGACACAGCTATGCACAAGAGAGAATGGCAGAACTAAAAAGCTTGGGGTTAGCGAGAGCTATTGCTCTTGAAACTGTGTCGCAAGAGCTAGGCCACTTTAGAGCTGAAATTACTGAAGTTTATTTAAGGTAACCCTATTTCCGTTGCTGTAAATTAGAATTAAAAGCTATCATATACCAGCGGACGGCAGTAGCATGTACTATGCACATTTCAAAACCTGCTTCTACTACATGCATAACCTGCTCTTGGCATGTTAACTACCTATTTACTATTTTTATCTTACCAACAATCTCACTATCTGTAATTGTATGCCTTATACCTTTATATGGACTTTCTTCCGCCAGTTCCCAAATGAAACTTGAAAAATTATCCATAACAGTTTTTGAGTAAGTTAAAATATCAGCTGACTGTTTTTCATCGTTTGATTTACCAAAAAACTCTTTTAACTTTTGATCAAATCGTTCAAATGATTCTAGTGTATTTCTTTCCAGCTTTATTTCTTCAGGATTTAATGGAATCGGCGCAACAATTTTAGGAAGTAATTTACCATCATTCAGTTTTAAACTTTCAACACGAATCCAAAAGTAACCACCAGCCATCGACATTGGGCATGCATGTGTAACCAGATCTCTATATGCTCCTAATATATTTAGCCATCCGTTTTTGCCACAAGCACTTTTAAAGTTTTTTCTAAATACAGTAGGCTGGCTTTTATCTTTGAAATATTTGTTGAAAATACGTGATGTCATGTTCATATGTTGTACTCCCGACTTTTCTTCATCCGATAATATGAAGTGAAAAATAAACTCGGATAAATAATCTCTCAAAGTACATGCATCAAATAAAAAGTGTTGAAAGGAGTTATATATATCTTTTGAAAACCCATCTTCAAACTTACTCCCTACTTCAATTTTTTCTTGTATACACCGTCCCATTAGCTGATCTCTATACTTGCGAGACAAAACTTTGAAAGACTCATTTAATGTACTGATTTGATGAGATATTCGTTTAGCTATATCCCACAAAAACGCATTTTTTAATTTATACCCTTGATTTGATACATGTGACCAATGCCAAATAGCTTCGATATGTGACCATGACTTAGATTTGTAAGCTGTATGAACTCTCCACTCAGATGGAGCGCTGCCATCAATTTGAGATACATCAGTATAAAACTCTGTACCAACTAGCTCATTTAACCCTAATTGATCTAAACCTACGTATAATTGCTGATATGTTGGAATAGTTATTATTGCAGTCTTGTCATCTGTGGTGCTTGGGTAAATTTTAACTTTATTAGATGATGGCAAGTTAATTGCATGAATACCACCTAAGAAATGTACATCTCTCCATGATATAGGCCAGTCACTCAATTTTGTTCTCCTTATTTTTATACTAATTTATAGTAGTGCCCGAACTATATCTTATGCGGTTTTAGCATACTGCTTAGATAAAGTTTTTTCTCTATTAATTAGGCAAAGATGGCAGATATCTTCTTTGTTTCCCCTAATTACGTACATAAATGAGCCTGTCTTACATGTTGCATATTAACACAGGCTATATCAATGACTACGACTCCCTCTTTACCGAAGTTCGACTCAGTTCAATTTGCGTCCATGCCATAATTGACTTGTCATATACGCGGCTTTAACTTTAGTAGTTTTTCTGGCTTCTTTAAGTAGCGATAAATTGTAATAAAACAAAACGCACCAAAACCGATCACCGTTTCTAATCCAATTTCAAAGTTTGAAGTAGAAGCATAAAAAACTGAAGATAAAAAACAACCAAAAATAGATGCCAATAGCAAAGCTTGGCTATTGTTGAGTAATAATTTATTGTTAGGTGTAATTATCAAAGCAATAGCTCCGAAATTGCTGCCAATGAAGCCTGATAAATATATCGCCATTAAAGATGTCATAAATATTCCTATAAATTAAAAGTTAAAAGGAATAAACAATGATACCCATACAAATACACCTGTCTGCAATAAAGTGATTATTTACCAAATTAGATTGATCTGAAAAGCATATAACTCGACCATAGACTGCTCAAGGTTGCGAACGCCGGGTGACCTAAGGAATTGAGTTTAATGACTTTATTATGCGCCTACAGCATGCCAATTAAAGCTGAAGCGCCAGAACCAATAAGACTACCAACAGTGCTATTTTGCAAAAATTCCTTTAGTTTTGATTTCGCCTCAGGGTCATCACTTTTAGCGATTTTTTCCGTCAGCTCATGAATAGTTACATTGGTAGATAATGTATTACTGTTACCAACCTGAACATTATCGCCACTTATTGAGCCTATATTGAAAGTGGAATCACCATGTTTTGTGACATGAGGTTGTGAGGTTGTGTTTTCGACCTTGAGAGTTAGTATATGAGGATGTAAGGTACCTACTCCAAGAGAACCTTTTTCTAGAAAGGAAGTATCTAGAACCTTAAGGTGAATTTCACGCGTCCCTGATTTTTGAGTAATTACGTCACCAATACCTATATTCGGTTCATCTGTATAGGGCACTATAACTTCACCTTTGGACATATTGCGATACCCTTTGTGTTCCTTACCTGCAAAAGTAAATTTTTCTGGATATGCTAGCTTATCAAAATCCATTTTTATCTCCTACAATCTCGTAATTAGGTTAGCTCATTACAATTTAATAATACATTTATCGATTCGACCTAACGCTCATTTACCTACTTTAAGTGATTTTAACAACAATGATCTGAGGTATTTCTATCACTAAACCTTCAAAAAAAGCTAATGTGCACGTGTTGCTCACCTTCATAAATATATAAGCAAATAAAAGTTTTACCAGTCTCAATAACCGCTTCTCCTCAAAGCAGTCTGCTTTGATACCGTAGAAACCCGTCAACTAGCATTGTAGGATTAAATATGAGCTACTACCCATTAACTCATCTTCGAGGTCTTTCTCATTGCAGTGACTTTGTTAATATCAAGAGCCTCCGATAGTGCTATGGTGCAACCACCTTTGCACCGACAATCAGCTAACGGAATTTCCGGTACTTCGCTTAGACTATAATCACCAACTCTGTGTTTTTCGCATGCAGAGCAAAAATCCCCTTCGAACCGTAAAGTTTTCATAATATACGGCATATCAAGTTCTTGAGACTTTAATTTAGCATCAAATATACGAAACTTGTTTTGTGCAAAGAATAACATCATGCGACATACGCCATCAGGGTCCAAGTGAGTTCCATTGCTAGCTAATTTCTTTCTTAATTCATCATCCAGCTTTAACCCCCAAAGAAACATACTAATTGCTCCTTGACGCACTAGAGGCTTTAAATCAGGCTGTATCTCAGAAAGAATGAGTGGCCAATCATCAAGAATATTATTAATTATAAAAACCTCTCTTGAACCACCAAAATTAGACCAGTCAACTCCTAAGCCTGATTGAAATGGTAAACTCAGTTGATATTTCCTAACTGGCTCAAAAGCATCTTCAAAGTTTCTATTTAGAGCTTCATTTACTGATAGCTCAATTGCAGCAAACATTTCATTTTTAATGATTTTTCCTTTAGCTTCAATTTGTTTCGCTCCCTCACAGGAACAAACCAAAAAATCATGTTCTAATGAATTACCATTAAAAGAATTTGGTGCTGCCTCCAAAATCCTACGAACTAAAACAGGTTTTGTACCAGAAGTTGGCAGGTTAAGGTTTTGAGAAATATTTTTTAACTTTGGAGCAGAATAAGTCGCTGTGACAACTTCCTGGGTATTAGCTGACTGTAAAACCCCCTCTTTTTCAAATTTATTTAAAGCGAGCTTTGCATCACGGCCTAAGTAACTAGTCCAATCTCTCATACTCAACACTTTCGATAAGCTTTTAGGTTTTAAAAAGCTCTTTAGAAAGTAGTATTCGTTAGTATCCATCATTCGCTTCCTATTGCTTAGAACGATGAATATTATAGCATTTACTTGATGGAAAAATGATTTACCTGAATGTTGACCACTATCAAGCAAAACAATGTCCAATCATATAGCAACAAGCTTTCCTGCTTAGAAGTGAAGCTCAGTAAAAGGTAAGGGATTGATCATATCAAGCATATAGAGATGTTTTCCGCTATACTAAAAGTAGCACAGAGGTAGCACAGGGTAATTTTTGTTAGTGGGTGTTTACTTGGAAAGCGTGTAAAAGTGGTGGCCCCTCCCAGACTCGAACTGGGGACCTAACGATTATGAGTCGTGTGCTCTAACCAACTGAGCTAAGGGGCCAACTTTTATATAACTGCTAGGCAGTTAATTTTTGAAGCGTTCAGTCACAGAGCGACTAAAGCGGGTTGCAGTATAAAAACTTTTTGGGGGCTTGTCACTACTAAAAACCTTTATTTTAACAATCAGTAAGCTAACTGCTTAAATAGTAATCTTTTATGAGGGAGTAATGTGTAAAAATGAGGAATTTAAGAGAAGGGATTCATGCAAGCCAATTAAAAGTGCCTATTTAAGCTATATTTAAAATTGACTTACACAACTAATAATACAAATAACACAACGTTACTTTTTAGCAATAATATAAATGGCGTGTATTAACCCTGGGAAATAACCTAGCAGTGTTAATAAAATATTTAACCAAAAATGCATACCTAAGCCTACTTGCAAAAATACACCTAGTGGCGGTAATAAAACTGACAATATTATACGAATGATATCCATAACTTAACTCCTTTAAAATTAAAAAACAAAAAGCCCAGATTCACTGGGCTTTGAGTATAGTGCATTATTCAGCAACGATAGATAATTTATCTACCACGTCGCGCACATCTTCAGCATTTTTGGCAATTTTAACCGCTAGCTGTTTTTCAGCTTCAGATTCTACAGAACCGTTTAGAGTTACAATACCGTTATCGGTATCAACATCGATGTCTGTACCACCAACTTCTGAGTCAAATAGGAAGCGCGTTGTGATTACGGTGGTGATTTTAGCGTCTGTTAGGTCGTTGTCACCATCATCCATCATGTCTTTGTCTGTGTTTTTGGTATCCATGTTTTTTACAACAGTCAGGCTGTTTTCAACATCGGATACGCCATCTAGGCTAAGTACAAGCTCTTCTGCTAACTCTTTTTCAATTTCGCTATCAACTTTACCTGTAAGTACTACCTTGCCATTTTTTACATCAGTGTTAATGTCAAAGTTGTTTAGATTAGTGTTCATAAGTAGCACTGTTTCTGCCTTACCATCAATCCAAGCATCTTTACTTTCGTTTTCCCAGCTGTTTGCTTGGGCACTCATAGCCGTAGTACCAAGAACTAAAGCCGCGATAATAGATTTGTTAAATGTTTTCATAATCTTTCTCCTTTTGATTAAAGACACTTTAACTAATGCGAACTTTAGGCCAACTAAATTTAACATTTAAATTCAATGGGTTGGAAATTTAAATCAACTAATCTCATGTTATAGCCGTGTAACTATTTACAGACTCATCGGTAAAACTTTCTCACATTGTGAAAATAGCTAGATAATTGCAGTTTTGGTTAATCTATCGTTAATATAACAAAACTAAAAACAGACTGAAAAATTAAGCCTCTGATAATTATTGAAATTATATTTGGTACGCCGTTTGCTTACTCACCACCAATAGTAAATATAATAAGGAATACCCATGTCTGTAAAAGTTGAAGACCGCCCAATAGAGCAAGTACGCGAACAAGTGATAGATCAATTAATTTATAATTACAGCCATGGCGTTATTTCAGTGGATGCATTTGAAAGACGCTTAGATGAGGCTATGGATGCAAATAGTAATGAAGCTTTGTTAATCCTAGTTGAAGACTTAACACTTAATACCGATCAGCAATATAAAGCAGAAAAACAATCGCAATTTACTCCACATTATAGTGCACAGCAAAACAGCGATGATGATTTTACGCTACGCAGCATTTTGGGTTCTAACGAGCGCAGTGGTCAATGGGTTGTGCCAAAAAATATATACTTAACCAATTTTATGGGCTCTGTAGTGCTTGATTTTACTGATGCCATTTTTACCCATCAAAATGTAACGATTCACGTTAACTGTATTTTTGGTAGCGATGAAATTTATGTACCAGAGCATGTAAATGTAGTCTCTAAAATGTTTTGTATTTTAAGCAGCCTTGAAAACAAGTCGGTATCGCTTAACAAGCGCCAAGGACCCACTATTCATATTGAAGGTAAAGCAGTAATGGGGTCGGTTGAAGTTAAAATAAAACGCACCATAAAAGAGAAGTTTATGAGCTTTGCAAACGAGCTAAAAACACAACTTGGCGTTAATAATAACCGCTCATTATAATTTATCTAGCAGCGCGTTAGAGTCGATTGACCTTTAAGGTCAGATATTGCCTTAATTAGGTGCGTTTAATTGCTGCCCGAGATTTGTAACCTAAATAACCTGAACTCTGGATAATAAATCTATCTCAAGCAACTATTTTCAGTGCTAACTGCAGTCCTAGGTAGAGCCTTTCGTTAGCCTGTGTTTGGCATTTATACGTTGTTATTACCTATTTATAGGGAATAAGCACACCACATAGGTGTGTTCTACTAAAAACCAAACACACGGCTTAAAATTCAACTTCGAAAGATAAATAAGCCTAAGTTACTGCCTGACGTTTTATTATAAATCGTTATTTCGCTCGCTTGGTATATCACTTAAATATTCTACAAACTCTACTTCAAATCCAGCCGGATCGATAAAATAAACATTTTTTCTAAATGGGTTGTCACCGCCTTGTTTATCTATTTTAAAACCAACTTGTTGCAAACGCTTTACTACTGCATCTAAATTTTGAGTAACGTAAGCAAAGTGCGCTAAACCTAATTGATGGCCTGCTAAATCTCGGTTTTCACCTTCACCATGATCGCTCATTGCAATATATTGTGTGTCATCACCAAAATGCACCCAGCGCCTTGGTTTACCATGCCAAGTGCCCCTACCTTCACTTCGGATTGACCAATGAGGGAATACCGCTTGATAAAATTTAATCATATCCTCAATATTATTAACCACTAAATTGACATGTTCTAAATACATAATGTGTCCTTCTTGATTGAGTATGCAAACACAATAAAACCTCAAGTTAACTTTAGGTAAAGTGGTTTTTTAGATTTATTTAAATTTTATACAGCCGCAAATATATATGCAGAACAATAAAGTATAAAAAACACACAAAAGTATTTAGGGTTTATTGTTTACTTTATGGCAGAAATCGCTAAAATACGCCGGCTGAAATATATAAACGTTCTTTTACAACCCAAAGGTAACTCCATGCATCCAATGTTAAACATTGCGGTTCGCGCTGCGCGTAACGCAGGCAAAATTTTACTTCGCGCAAGTGAAGATTTATCAAAAGTTGAAGTGCAACAAAAAGGCGCTAACGACTTAGTAACTAACATTGATAAAGAAGCTGAAGCCGTAATTCGTGACACTATTTTACAATCTTACCCAACTCACTCGATTGTTGGTGAAGAGTTAGGTGAGCATAAAGGCAAGGATGATGATTACCAATGGATTGTAGATCCTATCGATGGAACAACTAATTTCATCAAAGGCATCCCTCATTACGCGGTTTCTATCGCACTTAAAGTTAAAGGTCGTTTAGACCAAGCTGTTATTTATGATCCAATTCGTGGTGAGCTTTTCACTGCTTCTCGTGGTCAAGGCACTCAACTTAACAGCAAACGTCTTCGTGTAAGCAAAACTACCGTTCTTGCGGGCACTGTACTTGCTACTGGTTTCCCTTTCAAAAATAAAAACCACATGGATGCATACACTGAAGCGTTTAAAGCATTGTTTGTACACACTGCTGATATTCGTCGCGCAGGTTGTTCTGCACTAGATATGGCATACGTTGCAGCGGGTCGTGTTGATGGATTTTTTGAAATTGGTTTAAAACCGTGGAATTCTGCAGCGGGCGAACTAATGGTTAAAGAAGCCGGCGGTATGGTTGTAGATTTTGCTGGTGGTAATAACTATAGCCACAGCGGTAATATCATCTGTGGTTCACCAAAATTGACTCAAGCGATTATTCGTGAAATTCGCCCAGTATTAACTGAGTCGTTACTTCGCTAATTTAATGCTACTAATACTAATCTGCATAAGTATTTGAACAATTTAACGAATTAAATTTCCCTACCTAAGTAGATTGGTACAACAGTATACTAAAAAGGAGCTCAGGCTCCTTTTTTTGTGTCTAAAAATAAGGGTTATCAAGCTTAAGCTCTATTGTTTTACCTTTTGTGTAAGGTAATGAATTAAGCTCTGTCGCGAAATACTCATAAAATAGCGCATCAAATTCACCATTTTTTTGCATGATTTTAAGCCCTTTTTCAATCGCTTGAGCCAGTTCGGGTTTATTTTTTGAGACAAAATAATAAAGCCCAGTTGGATAGCTAATGTATAAATCTGGCACTATTACTAAATTCTTATCTTTTAAATCCATAAGCTCTGAATTAACTTCGATGAATGAGCGCGGAAAATAATCAATCCGCCCCTGACTTGTTAATGCAAACATCGAGTTTAAATTAGAAAGTGGCCTAACACTTAGTCCATTGTTAACTAATATCCGCATGTCAGGCCAATCATGACCTTGCACTGCAATAAGCATTGATAATTGCTCAACAGAGGTAATACCTTTAAATTTATCTACATTTTTTGTATTCGTAAGCAGTGCTCTTTTACCAATATACCCTTTAAATAAAGGGATTTTAATTGCAATCGCCAACGACTCTCGCTCAGGGCTACTCATACTCCAATATAAATCAAGGGCGTTCCCATCAAGTGCCATAAGATTTCGTTGTTGATGAGGGTGAACTGGCACTAAATTTATTTCAGCTGAGTAATCGGCTCTTATAAGTGCTTTTGAGAGTAATTCATTGAGGTAGTCGTCACGCGTAAAATGCGAGTGTTGATCTTGAGGGACATTAATAATATTGACTTCGCTTGCTATAGCACTACACACAAACAAGCTTACAACGCTAACCAGATACTTAAATGGCAACATAATAATCACCTACTTTGTTAAACTACCTTTTTACTATTTGCTAAACGCACCACCGCTGGTGTAGGCCTTCTTCGCTTACAGATAAAAAGATAGCTATGACGGTATCGTTTGGCCTCTTTTTTAGCATCAGTCGCTAATGCAGCTACTTGATGACTATTTTTACACTGTTGTAAATCAGGTTCAACCAAACCAATCGATAAGGTCAGTAAAGGGACAAATTGCTTTTCACCTTCGCGATTTGTAGCCCAGTATCCCTTGCTTTTAATATGCTCAGGAGTAAAAAATAGCTGTGACTGCAATTCAAACCGTTCAATAATTGTATTGCAAATTGTAACTGCATCACTTTGGTCAAACACAACCATAAAGTCATCACCGCCAATATGTCCTACAAAGTTAGCACTGTTTGTGCAAGCTTGCACTGTTACATCAGCTAATAATTTAATTACACTATCACCGCTGGCATAACCATATAAGTCATTAAATTGTTTAAAGTGATTTAGGTCTATATAAGCTAATGAAAATTTTAACTTATTACGCAGCCTTTGCTCTATAGCTTCATTTATAGCAACATTACCTGGTAGCATAGTAAGCGGATTAGCGTGCTGTGCGTGGCGAATTTTTTCTTCGGTAATATGTTTTAAAATATCTCTCAGTGGCGCTAATCCCAAGTATTTATTATTGCGTGTAATAACTATATGCCTGCGTATATCAAAATCCTGATCTGTTATTTGCTTACTTACGACATCAAGCATTTGATTCTCGTCAACGACTAATGGTTGCTTGTCCATTAATTCTGTAACTGGGCGTTTATCATAAAGTGCGTGCCCGTAGGGGGCCGCAAATACTTCCGTTAGCTGATCTTTATGAAGTAAACCAATTGGCTGGTCATCTTGATTTAATACTGGGATACTAATAATTGATTTGTCTTGCTCAAATAGCTTGTGAGCATCCTTACAGCGTGTTTCGCTATCAATTGCTGACTGAGTTAAAGCAAGATACCCTATTGCCATTGATTGCTCACAGAGCGCCTTTGCTTTAAATGTTAGTGCTTGTATTTGCTCAGAACTAAAGTCATAACTTGGTCGTAAACTGGGCCTTTCGAGTAAAAATCCCTGTACGTTACTAATGCCTAAGCTCTCAACTAACGCCAGCTCCTCCGGACGCTCAATACCTTCTGCAATAACGGCTGTATTAGTTGCTTTAGCAAGTATAGTGATTGATTTTAAAAACTCTTTTTTAACGTCACTCTCATCACAAAAATCAATAAAATAGCGATCTATTTTTACAAAATCTGGACATAACTCAGACCACTGCTTTAACCCTGAGTAGCCAGCGCCTAAATCATCAATAGCAATGGTAAAACCAAGCTCTCGATAATGAGCAATTGTTTTTAAAAGTAAAAACCCATCATCAACTTTCTCTTGCTCAGTAACCTCAATCACAACTCTGTTCGCAGCTAATCCAAATTGCTCAATTAAATGCAACGTTTCGCCTTTGGGGTGACACGGATCGAGTAAAGTTTTAGGGCTTACATTTAAAAAGAGCTTGCCTTGGAGGTTTAATTTTACAAAATTTTCGATTGCTTTAGAGCGACATAATAATTCAAGTTCTGAAATTAATGCATGCTGATGAGCCACTTCAAATAACTTATTCGGCATTTCAAGTGGACTATTTTTAGGACCGCGACTGAGCGCTTCGTAACCAATAATACTTTGATTAGATATATTAAAAATAGGCTGAAATAATGTCGTTATTTCAGCATTATTTAAAATATACTCTAAAACTTTGTGTTGTACGGTCACGTCGGACTCTAATTATAATTTGATAAGAATAATAAAGTAGCAAGCCTGTATTACAATTTTATTGCACTGAAATAAACGCCACGCAATAAAAAACCGCTCAACAGAGCGGTTTTTTTAACAGTTACACAACCATTACGGCATAGCGTCTTGGTCTGCACCTTCTTTTTCAATTACTTCTGGTATTAAATCTTCTTTGCTTACGCCCATTGCAAGTGCAACAGAGCTGGCAACATAAATAGAAGAATAAGTACCAATAAACACACCAAATAACAATGCAGTTGCAAAGCCATGAATAGTTTGTCCGCCCCATGCAAACAAGGCAATCAATACTAAAATAGTGGTGATTGATGTTACAAGTGTACGGTTAAGTGTTTGGGTAAGTGAAATATCAATAATTTCAACTGTGTCGTCAATGCGTACTTTACGGAAGTTCTCACGAATACGGTCCGACACAACAATGGTATCGTTAAGTGAATAACCAATTACCGCAAGAATTGCCGCCAATATAGTTAAATCAAACTCTAAACCTAATATAGAAAACAAACCTACAGTAATAATAACATCGTGTAATAGTGCACCTACCGCACCCACAGCAAAGCGCCATTCAAAGCGAAATGCAACATAGATTAAGATACAAATAAGCGCAGTTAACATGGCTAGGCCACCCTGCTCTTTTAAATCTTCACCAACACTTGGGCCAACAAATTCAATGCGGCGCATTACTACGCTGCCGTCTGCTTTTTTAAGTGCGTCGATTACTTGGTTACCAATTACTTCCGCTTTTACATCGCTACCGCGTGGCGCTAAGCGAACTAAAATCTCTTGGCTTGAACCAAACAATTGTACCGAAGCATCAGCAAAGCCATTTTCAGCTAGCGCATCACGTACTTTTTTAAGGTCAGCAGGTTGTGAAAAACCAACTTCTACAGCAGTACCGCCTGTAAAATCTAAACCAAAGTTTAAGCCTTTAACAAAAATTGATGCAAACGACGCTAAAATTAGTAACGTCGAAAAACCCATAGCCACTTTTCGAAGAGACATGAAACGAAGGGTTCTACTACCCAAACTTAAAATTTGCATGTCTGCTCCTTAAATCGAAAGTTTATCAATGCGTTTACCACCAACAAATAAGTTGATTACCGCACGGGTACCAACGATGGCTGTAAACATTGAAGTTAAAATACCAATCGCAAGTGTCACTGCAAAGCCCGCAATCGGACCTGTGCCCACTGCAAACAGTATAATGGCAGCAATTAGTGTCGTGATGTTGGCATCAAATATAGTGCTAAATGCGCTATCGTAACCAAAATGAATCGCTTGTTGAGGACTACGACCATCGGCCAGTTCTTCACGAATACGTTCAAAAATAAGTACGTTAGCATCAACCGCCATACCAACTGTTAATACAATACCGGCAATACCTGGTAGCGTAAGTGTAGCGCCTGGAATTAAAGACATAACGCCAACAATCAGTACTAAGTTAGCCGCAAGCGCAAGGTTTGCAACCATACCAAAGCCTTTGTAGTACACAAGCATAAACACCAGTACAAACGCAAAGCCAAGTGCAACCGCAGTCATACCCGCTTCAATATTTTCTTGTCCTAAGCTTGGACCTACTGTGCGCTCTTCAACAATTTGAATTGGCGCTACAAGTGCACCAGCACGAAGTAGTAAACTTAAGTTATGTGCTTCTGCTGGATTATCAATGCCGGTAATACGGAACGAGCGATCAAGACGAGCTTGAATCGTTGCCACGTTAATAACTTCTTCAACTTTAATAGGTGGAAGTGCTTTACCGTTAGCATCTTTTTTACCTGATGGCTTGTATTCGATAAATACCGTTGCCATACGCTTGCCAATAGCCCGTTTGGTAAAGGCATTCATTTTTGCCCCACCTTTGCTATCTAGCGTAATACTTACTTGCGGACGTTGGTATTCATCAGCGCCAGATTGCGCGCCCGTAATATGGCTGCCCTCTAAAATAATACGCTTTTTAAGTACAACAGGGTAACCGTCGCGGCTCATGATCATTTCAGTACCCGCTGGAATACGACCTTGGGCAGCAGCACTTGCATCGGCATTTTCGTCTACTTCACGAAATTCAAGTGTTGCTGTCGCACCTAAAATTTCTTTAGCGCGTGCTGTATCTTGAATACCGGGTAGTTGAACAATAATACGCTCAGCGCCTTGGCGTTGTACGTTAGGCTCTGCAACACCAATTTGGTTGATACGGTTACGAATAATCGTTTCATTTTGCTTGATAGCGTAGTCACGAATTTCTTTGAGTTTTTGCTCACTCATTGTTGCAAAAAATGCTTTATCGTTGCTGCTATCATCAATGTAAACGTTTAGTGGGTAGCGAGTTTCTAAGAAACTTTCTGCAGCATTTTTGTCTTCTTCGGTACGCATTTCTACACGCATACGTTCAGAGCCAGCTACACGGCGAACACTACGGTAACGTAGTTTTTCTTCGCGCAGATCACTGCGAAAATCTTGTTCCATTTGCTCAAGTTGGTTATCAACCGCTGTTGCCATGTCGATTTCCATGGTGAAATGAACGCCACCACTTAAATCAAGGCCTAACTTCATTGGGTTGCCACCAACCGCTTTTAACCAAGCTGGTTGAGCAGGTGCCATATTAATAGCAGAAATGTAATCATCACTAAGCGAATCACGCAGTAAATCTTGCGCTTTTAACTGCTCTTCAACATTTTTTAAACGAACTAAAATTTGTCCATCTTCAAGTATTGTCGATTTAGCGGTTACATTATTTTTTTTGAGGATTTCGTTTACTTTGTCTACAACACTGAGATCAACATCAGCACCTTTAGCACCTGAAACTTGTATAGCCGGATCGCGACCATACAAGTTTGGAGAAGCATATAAAAGGCCAATGGCTACCACAGCTAAAACAAGTAAATACTTCCAAACCGGAAACTTGTTTAACACGGTGTCGTCCTTATTATTTTTATAGCGACTTCATTGTGCCTTTTGGCAATACTGCAGATACAGATGATTTTTGCACTGTTACTTCTGCTTGCTCATTTAAAGAGATAACGATGAAATCTTTATCTTCAGAAATTTTAACTATTTTACCTACTAAGCCACCTTGAGTTAGCACTTCGTCACCTTTAGCCATCGCATTCATTAGGCTTTTGTGTTCTTTAACACGATTAGCTTGTGGGCGATAAATCAAAAAGTAAAAAACTAAACCAAAAATAGCTAACATAATTAGCATTTGCATAGTGCCGCCGCCTGCCGCTGCTGCGCCTGTACTTGCTTGTGCGTTTGAAATAAATAAACTCATGATACTTCCTCTTTAATTTTTAAAGTTTAATTTTTTATATCTGCTAGCTCTGGCACATCTTGGCCTCGGCGAGCATAAAAATCTTTTACGAATTCTTCTAATTTACCTTCGCTAATTGCATTGCGTAAACCTTCCATAACACGTTGATAGTAACGTAAATTATGAATTGTGTTTAGTCGCGCACCTAAAATTTCATTACATTTATCAAGGTGATGCAAATAAGCTCGTGAATAATTCCCACACGTATGGCAATCACACTCAGGGTCAAGTGGCCCTGTATCTGTTTTATGCACTGCGTTACGTATTTTAACCACACCTGTGGTAATAAATAAATGACCATTACGTGCATTACGCGTTGGCATAACACAGTCAAACATATCAATGCCTCGGCGAACCGACTCAACTAAGTCCTCTGGTTTGCCTACACCCATAAGGTAACGAGGTTTGTCTTCTGGCATTTTAAACGCACAATGATCAAGAATGTTCATCATTTCGTTTTTAGGCTCGCCTACTGATAGGCCACCTAATGCATAACCGTCAAAACCAATGTCTTCAAGACCGGCTTGTGATTGTGCACGTAATTCTGGGTACATACCACCTTGAATAATACCAAACAAAGCAGATGGGTTGTCGCCATGACCTTCTTTAGAACGCTTAGCCCAACGAAGAGATAGCTCCATAGAATCTTTAGCTTCTTTTTCAGTCGCTGGATACGGCGTACATTCGTCAAATATCATTACAATATCTGAACCTAAATCGCGTTGTACTTCCATCGATTTTTCAGGTGACATCATAATTTCATCACCATTTACAGGTGATTGAAATAATACGCCCTCTTCAGTGATTTTACGCATTGCGCCTAGGCTAAATACCTGAAAACCGCCTGAGTCAGTTAAAATAGGGAAATCCCAGTTCATAAAGTCATGTAAATCACCATGCTGCTTAATGATCTCAGTACCTGGGCGAAGCATTAAGTGGAAGGTATTACCTAAACAAATTTGTGCACCAGTCGCTTTTACTTCATCTGGCGTCATACCTTTTACAGTACCGTAAGTACCAACAGGCATAAATGCAGGTGTTTCTATTACACCACGGTCAAAAATCAAGCGGCCACGGCGCGCTTTTCCGTCAGTACGGTCTAATTCAAATTTCATATCATCCTCAATGTCAGAAAAACAGTCCAACAAGCTATAATTTAACCGCTTGATTCTACCCTTTTTGACCAGCCAATACTATTAGCTGCGGTAAATTCAATACTGATAACTTCATTCAAATAAAAAACCCCAGCAACTTAACTGGGGTTTGTAATCATTTTTACTGATAATTTAATACTTAACCTGAACCCTGGATAATAAGTCTGTCTCAAGCAACTATTTTCAGCGCTAACTGTGTTGAATTTACTTGCAATAGGGCCAGTTACTTAACTATTTACGTGTTAAAAACATCGCGTCGCCATAACTAAAAAAACGATACTGCTGTTCAATTGCCGTGTTATACGCACCCATAATGTTGTCTTGCCCGCTAAAGGCGCTCACTAACATTATAAGCGTTGATTCCGGTAGGTGAAAATTAGTAACCATGGCATCCACTACATTAAACTGATAACCCGGATAAATGAATATATCTGTATCACCAAAGTAAGTGTCTAGCTTGCCACCATGTACTTTTGCTGCAGATTCTAATGAACGCACTGAGGTTGTACCAACGGCAATAACGCGCCCACCTTTCGCTTTAGTTTTTGCAACAGCCGCTACCACATCTTCTGGCACTTCAATGTATTCGGAATGCATTATATGATCGTCAACACTGTCAACACGCACTGGCTGAAAAGTACCTGCACCAACATGCAAGGTAACAAAAGCCATTTGCACGCCCTTACCCTTTAATGCAGCCATTAACTGTTTATCAAAATGTAAACCAGCAGTAGGCGCTGCCACTGCCCCTGGTTTTTCACCATAAACTGTTTGATAGCGCTCACGATCTGCCTCGTTATCAGGACGGTCGATATAAGGCGGTAATGGCATGTGTCCAATGTCGTTTAATATATCAAGTACGTTTTGACTGTGATCAAATTCAAGCTCAAATAACGTGTCATGGCGTGCAACCATTATTGCCTTGGCCTTACCTTCTAAAATAACTTCATTACCAGGCTTTAATGATTTGCTAGCACGGACATGTGCAAGCACACGATGTTCATCAAGTACGCGTTCAACTAATACTTCAACTTTACCACCTGATGCTTTTTGACCAAACATGCGTGCAGGGATTACTCTGGTATTATTAAAAACCAGTAAGTCGTTTTCATTTACCAGTTCAAGTATGTCACTAAAGACTTTGTGTTCTACACTACCACTAGGCCCATCTAGGCTAAGTAAACGACTACTCGTACGATCCGGCTTAGGAAAGCGAGCTATTAATTCATCAGGTAAGTCAAAGCTAAAATCAGCTACGCGCATAGTTAGTAATCCACATCATTTAAAATCGCGCCAAGTGTATATCTATCGCCTATCAAGCTCAAGAAATCCCCTTATATTCTGCAAAATTGAAGTACGCAAGCCTACGAATGACCATTAATTTTCTTGTTCTTCAATCAAAAAATCACTATTCTTATTCGGTTAAATAAATATGGGTTGAGAAATACGTGGTAGAGCAACTTAAATTGCTAATATTAAACGCAAGTCGTGCTGAACGCCTTACTATTCGTGCCACTTTAGAGAGCCTGAATGTTTTTGCTTTTATTGAAGTACAAGACAGCCAACAAGCTTTAAAACTATTAAAGCAACAGCCTGTTGATATTATTATCACGGGCCTCAATGTTGGTAAAATAGATGGTTGGCGCTTTTCACGGATGATCCGTTCGGGTTTATTAAAAACACCAAAGAATACGCCGATACTACTCATCCCTCCCATTTATTGTGAACGCATCGCAGAAACAACTGCGCGTAGTTATGGTATTGATGCCGTACTGCCTTTTGAGCAACAAGACATGCTGCCACAGGTTTTGGCTAATGTGCTGTCGACACATTTAGAAAAAAGTAGCCGCTTAAACCTCTTATTACTTGAGCCACTGCAAGATAAAGCCAATGATATTAGCGCACAACTAAAGCTAAACTTTGCAATTACACATACAACAACAAGCAAAGAAGCGCTAAACGCTTACTACCAGCAAAAATTTGCCATCGTACTGTTAGATGCCACAGCCGCAAGAGCTGAAACGTCGAGTGTTTTAGTAGAAGAAATTTTGCAACATAACCCAAAACAGGCAATTGTAACAATTATAGATAATGATGATGCAAATTATGCAGAGCAGCTCTTATTATCAGGTGTTACCGATTTTATTCGTGCCCCCTACGACCCTTCTTTTTTAAATAAAGTATGTGACCACGCAGCACGTCGAGAAGACTTTATGGTCAGTTATGCTGAATTCGCCAACAAAGTTGAGCAATTGAGTGTAAGTGAAGTGAAATATAAAGAGTTATTCTCAGCCCACCAACGCATTCTATTACACTTAAATACCGTGGTACTTGAACTTGATCAACTAGGTAAAATACGCTTTATAAATCCAGCTTGGGAAACACTAAGTGGGCATGGCGTAAAACCAACACTGCAAAAACCTTTAACCGCATTTTGTATTAATGAATGCCAAGAAAAATTACAAAATACGATTTGTGATATTTTAGGGGGTGGTGAAAATCAGCAACAAGTAGAAATTAAGTTACAGCACAAAAATGGCACTCAAATTTGGGTAGAATGCAGGTTTCAACTGATCAAAAATAGTCGTAATACAGCAACAATTACCGCCACAATCGACAATATTCATGAGCGAAAGCAAGCTGAATTACAGTTACGTCATTTAGCGCATCACGATCCACTTACAGGCTTACATAACCGCTATTATTTTGATCAACAACTTAATCGTATCTGCCAACCAAAGCACACTTTCGATGATATAGAACATGCTATTATTTATATCGATCTTGATCACTTTAAAATAATAAATGACAGTAAGGGCCACCATCAGGGCGATATTGTCTTAAAAGAAGTGGCTCAACTGTTTAAAGACAATATCGGTGATGAACACCTTGTTTGCCGTATTGGCGGTGACGAATTTGCTGTTATTTTAACAAACATGAACTTATTAGAAGCGCATTTAGTGGCCGAAGGTGTTTGCATCGCAATTGAACAACATACTTTTAAATCAGAGGATCAAGTTTATACAATAAGCTGCTCTATTGGCTTAGCTCAAATTACATCTAAAAATTGCGATCCCAATGAATGCTTAAAACAAGCCGACATCGCCCTATATATAGCTAAAAATTTAGGTCGAAATTTAGTCCACTGTTATTCAAAAGAAGACTCGCAAAATAAGACATTGCAAACAGGTTTGGAATGGGGTCACGAAATCCGCCAAGCATTACAACAAGATAATATAGAGCTTCATTATCAGCCTATTTGGGACTTCAAACAAAGTAAAGTTGCTTACTTTGAAGTACTACTACGATTAAAGCTCAATGATAAACTTGTGTACCCCAATCAATTTATTCCATCGCTTGAAATGTTAAACGATACATTTTTGATGGATCAATGTGTTATTCGTAACACGCTTGCTTGTGTTGAAAAACACCCAGAATTAAATCAAGTCGCAATTAATCTATCAGCACAATCATTTTTAGATGAACGATTACTGCCGCTTATAGAGTCAAGCTTAGAAAAATATCAAGTATCACCTACTCGTATTATTTTTGAAATTACTGAATCTGCAAGTATTAATAATCTAAAAGCAACACGTAAGATGATTGAGAAGCTCAATAGCTTAGGTTGTCACTTTTCTATAGATGACTTTGGTACCGGCTTTAGTACTTTTAATTATTTAAAGCAGCTTCCCGCACAGCATGTAAAAATTGACGGCTCATTTGTACGTGACATGCTTAACGACCCCATCGATTTAGCGTTAGTAAAAGCAATTAATGATATAAGCCGGTCACTCGATAAGCGTTCTGTGGCTGAGTATGTTGAAAATAAAGATATATTTTTTGCACTAAAAGAGATTGGTGTGGACTACGGACAAGGCTACTTTATTGCACGTCCTATGGCGGTTGAAAAAGTAAAGACGGAGCTTGAAAATATTTTAAAAAATAAAGTTTTTTACCAACAATAACCTAGCTCATATTAAGCATTAATAAACAATTTTAAGCATTTTATTACTATCATTATTATCTTTTTTACCTATACTTTCCTCATCACAATACGAATGTCACGTTATTTAAAGGATTACGCTTAACAAACATGACATTACCTATTGCAAATACAGAACCCTAAATCACGGGCTGTTTTAAAATAAGGTTTGAGGAGATAAATATGACGCAATTGATTATCTTATTACTACTTATTCACTTTGCAATAGCGTATCAATGCTATCGATACGCGAGCATAAAGGGCTACCCAATTCGAGTATTTACAGTATTAGGTTGCATGCCTTATTTTAATTTAGTGGTGTGGATCTATTTATTATTTTTACCGGAGCTAGAACCTTTTGAACACCATAACCATGATCAAAAGCAGCCTCTTTAGGCTGCTTTAACATTTAAATCACTTTGTTTTATTAAACTCCAAACTACATTGGCGTTGTAAAAACACCTCAAGCTGCTGACTAAATAATTTAAAGTCGCGGATTCGTCCCGTTGTTTTACGCCACAATATACCGATATCACGGTATGCGTCGCTTTGCGATGGTGTCGCTGTCATATTTTTATTATCTAAAATTCCTGCATTAATTGCCATTTGCGGTAAAAAAGTCACGCCAAGTTGATGTTCAACCATGCTAAGCAAAGTATGCAAGCTTGCTGCTTCAAATGGATTAATACAACTAGCACGATTTAAGTGACACGCACTAAGCGCATGCCCTGTCATACAATGCTCACGCTCCAGTAAGAATACACTCGCATCTGGTAGCAAATTAAAGTCCTCTACCCCCTTTGCAGGCATATATTCTTTATGATGCACTAAGCTAAAATGATCTTTTGCCAAAATTTGAGTATGAAACTTATCCGTTTCGTATGGTAAGGCTAATAGCGCTAAATCAATATGACCATGCTCGAGCTTGTCGAGTAGTTTATCGCTCGTGTCTTCTATCAATACCAGCTCTAAGTCGCAAAAAGTTTGTTTGCAAAAGTGATAGAGCGGCGCAGCAATAAAGCTCGCTATAGTCGGTATTACACCCACGGTTAACTTACCGCTGAGGGGAGTTAAGAAGCTTTTAGTCAGCTCTTTTAAGCTAATTGTATCATTAATTATTTTACGAGAACGCTCTACAACTTCTTCGCCGATGCTGGTAAACATAAGGCTGCGATTTTCTCGCTCGATGAGCTGACAACCAAGTGTTTCTTCAAGGTTTTGAATCGCACTACTTAAAGTGGATTGACCTATAAAGCACGCGCTCGCGGCACGCCCAAAGTGTTGATGTTGATGAACAGCTAATAAATACTGTAGCTGTTTGATGCTTGGAAGATTGGTCATTTTTTCTTTCCACAAATAAAAAGACCCCAACACCTAGGGCGTTGAGATCTTTTCAAGCTAAAAGTCTTTAAGTACTTTTTTGTTAAACCCCAAAAGCGGTTCTTAGTACGTAGAAAATAACAATAGCAAGGGCAGCACCAACTGGCAACGTAATTACCCAAGAAACTACAATGTTTCTGATTACGCCCATATTAAGTGCTCCAATTCCACGTGCCATACCTACACCTAATACCGCGCCAACTAAGGTCTGAGTAGTAGAGATTGGCATACCAGTACCTGATGCAATAACAACCGTTGAAGCAGCAGCTAGTTCAGCAGCAAAACCAGGGCTAGGCGTTAAATGTGTAATGCCTTCACCAATCGTTTTAATTACTTTTTTACCTAAAATAGCAAGACCTGCCACAATACCAAAACCACCAAGCGGTAGAATCCACCATGCAATAGCGGCTTTCTTAGCAATTTCACCATTGTTTTCAACAATGTTTACAACAGCAGCTAGTGGACCAATAGCATTAGCAACGTCATTAGAACCATGGGCGAATGCCATACAACATGCAGTTAATACCATTAATACAGCAAATACTTTTTCAACATTGTTGAACTGCATTTGCTTATCCGCTTGAGGATCAATCTTCAAACGAGAAATAGCAATTTTACCAATAATACCCACAATAACCGCAATAGCGATAGAAAGTGCATAGCCTTCAACAGCACCTAAATCTATGCCAACATGCTTTAAGCCTTTTTTAATTGTAACTAAAGCCATAATAAAGCCTGCTAGACCCATATAAAGTGGTACATAACGCTTAGCATTTTTAAGTGGAGCGTCTGTATCAAAAATAAGCTTTTGCGCACTCATAAATATTAAGTATGCAATAAAGCCTGATATAGCCGGTGTTATAATCCAACTACCAACAATACCACCTACTTTATCCCATTGGATTGCCTCAGTACCAACAGCAACTAAAGCAAAACCAATGATTGCGCCAATGATTGAGTGAGTAGTTGATACCGGCCAACCTAGGAACGAAGCCATTAATAGCCATGTTCCGGCTGCAAATAAAGAAGCAATCATGCCCAGAACCATAAGCTCAGGAATATCTGCAAATGGTGCTGCATCAATAATTCCTTTACGGATTGTTGATGTAACCTCACCACCTGCTAAGTAAGCACCTGCAAATTCAAAAATCATCGCAATAAAAATTGCTTGTTTGATTGTAAGCGCTTTAGAACCTACTGAAGTACCCATAGCATTAGCAACGTCATTCGCGCCAATACCATAAGCCATAAAAAAGCCGACTGCTGCGGCAATTAAAATTAATACCGTGCCGTAAGATGCAATGATATCCATTGTGTAACCTTAATCTTTCGTAATTGAACTGATTTTAAATTAACGAGCTAACATCAGCTCAAGACGTGATCCTACGCGCTCTGCAATATCTGCAAGCTCGCCAACCCACTCAATGATTTTGTATAAAAACATTACATCAATTGGATTTAGCTCACCTTCTACAACTCGCAGTTGGCGACGTACTTTTATTTGCATTTCATCCGTGTCTTGTTCTATCGCATCCAATTCTACTAGCATTTTTTCTACTAAGGTCACTTCGCGACCTTTAAAACCAGTTTCTAGCAATTCTTCTAACTCATTAATTGCTTTAGATGCTTGTTTAGTTGCATCGACACAACGAGTTAAATAAGCAAGAAAATCAACTTGCATAACTTTAGGAATGGTCATTTCACGACCAATCACACGTCCAGCAATGTCTTTCGCTTTATTAGCAATTTTGTCTTGTTGGGTTACTAATTCGAGCAGATCTGTACGCTCTACCGGCATGAATAATCCACGCGGTAGCTGTAAACGTATATCTCTTTTCATATCATCGGCTTCACGCTCTAAATTACGAATAGTGATACGAAGCTCTTCTGCTTGTACCCACTCTTCTTTAAATACGTGATTAAAAAAAGGTATCAAAGCTTTACTTGCTTGATGAACCTTCTTGATGTGTTCTTCCATAGGTTTGATAGGAGATTTTGCAAATACTCCTAAAAACGCGTTTGTAGGCATAACTGACCCTTTAATCAAATTGATATGCTTTGCAGCATGAATTTTACAGCATTCACAACGATTGTGAATGCTTTTTATTGCTTCACTTGTGCTAACAATGCACAAAGCGACACAAGGCCGCTTTAATACAAAAGAATGAAATAATTAAATTTATAGAGATTTTTCTATATCTTCTTGAGATGTATGACGAATATCTTTGCCATTTACGAAATATATAATATATTCCGCAATATTTTGGCAACGATCTCCGATACGCTCAAGCGAACGCACAGACCATACTAAGTCCATAATTTTCGGGATTGAGCGAGGATCTTCCATCATATAGGTCATTATTTGACGTGTAATGGCTTCATACTCTCTATCTACCTTTGCATCTTCCTTGTGAACCTGAAATGCACGTTGTACATCCATACGCGCAAACGCATCAAGCACATCATGAAGCATTTTTAATACTTGGCGACCCATATTTTCAATATTAACTAATAAATCTTGCTGATCTTTAGTAAATGAATCCAATGCCACTTTTGCAATGCGCTTTGCTTCATCGCCAATACGCTCTAAATCAGCAATCGTTTTTGCAATTGCAATTACTAACCGTAAATCACTGGCTGCTGGCTGACGACGAGCAATAATGCGAGTGCACTCTTCGTCAATGTTCACTTCCATAGCATTTACTTTGTAATCGTTCTGACGCACCTTTTGAGCAAGCTCTGCATCGTTACGACTAACGGCGTCAAGTGCGCTGCTTAGTTGTTGTTCAACGAGGCCTCCCATGCTTAATACATGGTTGCGTACATTTTCTAGCTCTTGATTAAACCGGCCAGAAATATGCTTATTAATATTATGTTCCATAATTGCCTTCTCTCTTAATCTTATACAACACGTTATAACGGGCTAATTAACCGTAACGACCGGTAATGTAGTCTTCGGTCTTTTTCTTAGTTGGTGTTGTAAATAAGGTATTAGTATCTGAATACTCAATCAATTCACCCATATACATAAAGGCTGTTTGATCAGACACTCGCGCTGCTTGTTGCATGTTATGTGTAACAATAACAACGGTAAATTTGTTTTTTAAATCGTTAATAAGCTCTTCAATTACCAACGTTGAAATTGGATCAAGCGCTGATGTAGGCTCATCTAATAGTAACACTTCTGGCTCAATCGCAATTGAACGAGCAATAACTAAACGTTGCTGCTGACCACCCGACAAACCAAACGCACTATCGTGTAATCTGTCTTTTACTTCATCCCACAATGCTGCACCACGAAGCGACTGCTCTACTACTTCGTCTAATTTACGTTTCTCTTTAATACCTTGTAAGCGTAGTCCATATACCACATTCTCATAAATAGATTTAGGAAATGGGTTCGGACGCTGAAATACCATGCCTACGTTACGGCGAAGTGCGGCTACATCAACACTTTTATCATATATATTTTGCCCATGAAGTAATATCTCACCTTCAATTCGGCAAATATCAACCAAATCATTCATGCGGTTGATACAGCGCAGCAATGTTGATTTACCGCAACCCGATGGGCCGATAAACGCGGTTACTTGACCTTTAGGAATGTTCATATTCACTTTATTAAGTGCTTGCTTATCACCGTAGTAAAGATCGAGATTTTTAATCTCTAACGCTTTTTGATCGTCAGTTAAGTTTTCTAAATCTAACTTCAAGCCTATATTTGCTTGGTTTACTTGTGGAGCGACTGTAATCATGTTTGTTACCTATAAAATCTTTACAAATTAGTGTTCAAGCGATCTGAATTTTTCACGTAAATGATTACGTATACCAATAGCCGTTATGTTAAGCGTAATAATCACCGACACTAATAAAAAGGCCGTTGCGTATACCAGCGGACGCGCCGCTTCAACATTAGGACTTTGGAAGCCAACATCGTAAATATGAAAACCTAAATGCATGAACTTTCTATCTAAGTGAAAGTACGGGAAGTTGCCATCCAGTGGTAATGTAGGTGCCATTTTCACAACGCCCACCAACATTAGCGGTGCAACTTCACCTGCAGCACGTGCAACTGCCAATATTAAACCGGTCATAATTGCAGGACTTGCCATTGGAATTACTATACGCCATAACGTTTCAACTTTTGTTGCGCCAAGTGCGAGTGAACCATCGCGCACAGTGCTAGGAATACGAGATAAACCCTCTTCAGTCGATACAATAACAACAGGTAAAGTCAGTATAGCGAGCGTTAACGCCGACCACATTACACCAGGTGTACCAAATACTGGGGTTGGTGAAGCTTCTGGATAAAATAATTGGTCTAAGCTGCCACCTAACATGTATACAAAAAAGCCAAGGCCAAATACACCGTATACAATTGAAGGCACACCCGCTAAGTTAATTACCGCGATGCGAATCATTTTAGTGATAGCATTTTTAGCGGCATACTCGTGCAAATAAATTGCAGCAACAACACCAAACGGCGTCACGATTACAGCCATCAACATAACCATAAACACTGTACCAAATATAGCAGGAAAAACGCCGCCTTCGGTATTTGCTTCACGTGGGTCATCAGATACAAACTTACCTAACTGTACAAAGTAGTGCCCTAACTTTGCAAAAAAGCCCATGTCGTTTGGAAACCAAACATCGAGTACTTGGTACATAGGAATAGTAACAATTTCACCGCGCATATCTTTTACGGTTACGTAGTCACGTTTAGCTTGCTTACGTAGTGCAAATAAATCTTTTTCAAGTACACCATACTCTGCACGTAATTCAGCACGTGCTTGAGCAAGCTCAGCAACACGTTCATCAGTTAATGCGTTATCGAGTAAGTAGCCCTTTTCTTTTAAACGAAGACGCTCAAGCTCGTAGTTAATATGGCCTATATCGCCATTTTGTAAATCGAGTGCCTCATCGTTTAAATCAACAGCCCGTTCAACAAGCTCATGTAGTGCTTCTATTTTGTCGCCATTAACCGGTTGACCGTCTTTAATAACGTTTTGCACATAACCATAAAAGTTACCGTTTTTACTACGCTCAAATACTGCAAGCGCCGCTGGTGCTGTTTTATTTGTTATGTCAGTTTCTAATATCCAACGAAAATCTAAATCTACGTATTCCCGATTACCCGTTTTTATCAGTAAACGTTCAAACTCTTCTTTATCGAATGCAGATACATCAATACCCGTTGCCGTCAAACGCTCTTTAGGAACAAGTTCACGATCGTAAATTTCACCTATTACGGTTTGTTTTGCAATTGACCCTTCAAGCTCAAACTGTACAACTTGAGAAGGCCAAAAAAAACTTAATCCCTTCCAGGCTATCATTGCTAGGATACCTAGCACTGAAATTAAACTGATGCTCACTGCACCACCGGTCATCCAAATCCAAGGAGAACCAGACCTAAACCACTGCTTTATCATGTCGTGTCTCTCCACTTACATTGAGCTGTATTTTTCACGTAGTTGCTGACGAACAAACTCAGCCACTGTGTTAAAAATGAAGGTGAATATGAATAGTACAAAAGCGGCTAAAAACAAAATTCTATAATGTGAACTACCCACTTCTGACTCTGGCATTTCCACCGCAATATTTGCCGCAAGAGTACGCATGCCTTGGAAAATACTCCAATCCATAATAGGTGTATTACCTGTCGCCATTAATACAATCATTGTTTCGCCAACTGCACGGCCTAACCCCATCATTACTGCTGAAAAAATACCTGGGCTGGCTGTTAGTAATACAACACGCACAAGCGTTTGCCACTGAGTAGCTCCCAGAGCTAATGAACCGTTTGATAAATGTTTTGGCACACTAAATACCGCATCTTCAGCAATCGAAAATATAGTAGGAATAACCGCAAACCCCATCGCAATACCAACAACTAACGAGTTTCGCTGATCGAACGTCATGCCTAATTCATTCGTTAAATATTGACGAACATTGCCATCAAACATCCACAGTTCTATTGTTTCGCTCATTGCGAACGAAAACCAGCCAATAAGTAACACAACCGGAATAAGGATGATTGAATGAGAACCTTCTGGTATTTTATGGCGAATGCTTGCTGGCAACTTTGTCCAGCCTAATGCCGTACCTAAAATGCCCAATGGTAGTAATACTAATAACCCAACAATGGCTGGCAAATGCTCTTCAATTAAAGGAGCCAACCAAAGGCCAGCTAAAAAGCCTAAAATAACCGTGGGTAATGCTTCCATTATTTCTACGGTTGGTTTCACTACCTTACGAAGCTCACTCGACATAAAGTAGGCTGTATAAATAGCTGCAGAAAGTGCAATAGGTACCGCAAATAACATGGCATAAAATGCTGCCTTTATTGTGCCAAACGAAATAGGTACGAGTGAAAACTTAGATTCAAAGTCATCACTTGCTGATGTTGACTGCCAAATATAACCCGGCTCAGGGTAGCCTTCGTACCATACTTCTTCCCATAGCGCAGACCAGGTTACCTCAGGGTGTTCGTTATGTATTTCAAGTACCGTAAGTTTATTGTCAGCTAAAATTAATGCGGCGTTAGAGCGTGGTGCAATAGCAAAGTCTTTAATAGCACCTTCACTCACCTTGCCTTGCCATAATTTGGCTTCGCTTGTTGTATAGTACACACCAAGTTCGCCATTACTGCTGGTAGTAAAAAAAGTTCGGCGATAAAACTCTGTAAATATATTTAACTTACTTTGTTTACTTGTTTCAAATGAGCGGATTTTTTGATATTCACGACCAGTCTCAGTATTTACTTCAAACCATTGTGAAACCTCACCATTATCATTAGCAAGCATCAATGAGTTAGCACCGGCAAGTAATTGTGCAGATACTATATTTGCATTTTCTTCATTTGCCGAAAGTAATTGAATTAGCTCAACGTCGCTTGAATCACGTGTATCGTATACATAAATTTGATTAGCTGAACGAATAAAAGTACGCGTTGTATCAGGTGAAATTAAAAGCTCATCGACGCGCCCTTCAATGTTCAACTCAGTACGTTCAACAACCCATTCTACCTCGCCAGTAAACATGTTTTCTTCAGCTACAAAGCTACTAAACAAAACACGTTTGTCAGCCGTTAATGCCACAACAGCTGTTTTATCTTCATAATGACTAAATGCAAAACGCGATATAGCAGCGCCTTCTTCATCTACTTCTAGCGCCATTTCGCCAAGTGGGTAATCAACTCGCGGCGTTAATTTACGTTCATTATTTGGAAACGTGACTAAAAATTTAGGTGCAACAATCACCACCGAACCGTTTTGTAAGCCATAGGCATATTGCCCCTGAAACGGTGCGCTGGTCGCAAAGCTGCTCACTTCACTTGGTAGTTCTACATCAAGTGTTTTAAGTTTTTTACCAAAACTAGCTTTTTCTACATTGTAAAAGTCTACATTGCCTTGCTTGCTAAGTAAAAAAGCAACTTCTGTTTGCTCTTCAACACCTAAACCAACAATTTGATCTGCATTGGCAACATTGAAACTGTCGCGCTTTTCAACTTTTGCTGATTCAAAAATCGGTTGTACTACATAAAGGAGGTAGAAAAAAATTAATAGCAGCGCTATTAATACCATTACTCCACCTGCGGTTATGCCAAACTTGGCAAACCGATCTTTAAATAGACGGCTTCGATCCGTATTAAAAGTCGGCTTATTCGGATTGGAAGTCATCAAAACACCCTTAAATCTTAACGTTGCATAAATTATATTTCATCAAGATGACAGTATTGTTACAGCGGTAATAATAAGCCTTTTTAGCCAGCTAATAACAAGGTGGTTTAATTCATTGCATATTTTGCATTAAACGAATAGTTTATAAGTGAACTTAATTATAAATTTATTGGACAAAGTATTTATCGAGGTCAATACTTAAAGGCGCCTAATAAATAACAATAGCAATGAGCTAAGCACTTAGTGCACATTGCTAGACGCGCACAACTCTAGGGTTTGAACCTATCGTTTATAAAACAACCCATAATATTTAGATTTAAGTTAGATAAACACTTAATGCCTATGCATTTACCTTCTTTGGGCTTAAAAAAGAGAATTATTTATGAAGCAGTTGGTTATAACAATTTTAGGGAAAGATCGCCCTGGCTTAGTAGAAAGCATCTCAACCATTATTTTAAAAAATAACGGTAATTGGCTCAGCAGTAATTTAAGTCATTTGCTTGGTCACTTTGCGGGGATCATACAGCTAGAGGTCGCTGAAGAGCATTTACAATCACTTCAAAATGCATTAAACGCATTGCCTAAGCTTGATGTACGTATTGAAACCGGCAATACAGAAATAGAACATGTTGAACTTGAACAGCTAAACTTTGTGATTACAGGAAACGATCGCCCTGGAATAGTACAAGAACTTGCCAGTGTTATTCGCCATAAGGGCGCTAACATTACACATTTAAACTCAAGGCAACAGAGCGCCCCAAACTGGGGAGTCCCTATTTTTAGCGCCGTAGCTACCATAACATTACCTAATGGAATGAATAAAGATGAAGTAATTGATGCTCTCGAATCGATAACTAGTGATTTGATTGTTGATGTTGAAGACGTTTAACCTTCCTTGATGCGTGTCATAAACCTGACACGCATGTCATTTTAATGTCATGAACTTGCACTATATTTTATTTAGCATCTAATCGCGGAATAAAATATGAATGCCCATACAGGAAAAACGCAAGTTATTGAATATTTTGCAAAAGAGTTAAGCTGGCTATCGTTTAACGAGCGCGTATTACAAGAAGCAAAAGACAAAAGTAACCCAATCATTGAGCGTATGCGTTTCTTAGGTATCTTTTCAAATAACCTTGATGAGTTTTTCAGAGTTCGAGTGGCCGATGTTAAGCGCCGTATTTTATTAAGCAAACTACCTGATGCTAATTTTGAAGAAGACGAAGTTCTTTTAGGCCAAGTACAAAAAAAAGTATTATTGCTTGGTAAAAAATTTAACCAAGTTCATCAGCAAATTTTAAGTGACTTAACCGCACATAACATCCATGTTGATCGTCCTGAAAAGCTAAGCGAATTCCATTTAAATTGGTTGAAAATTTACTTTAATGACAATGTACTACAGCATATCTCGCCCATATTACTTGATGAAAATAAAGATTACTCAGATTACGTCAACGACACCATGACCTATCTATTCGTAGAAATGTGTGACGAAAAAAGCCATTACGCTATGCTCGAAGTACCCACAGACCGCGTGCCAAGATTTATAAATTTACCGCCTGAAAAAACTCGTCGCCATAAAACTATTGTGATGCTTGATGACGTTATTTTATATTTTTTAAATGATGTATTTAATAGCTTTTTTAGTTTTAAAACAATTCAAGGTTACTCAATTAAGCTTACTCGCGATGCAGAATATAACCTTGATGACGAACTAGAAGAGGGCTTATTAGATAAAATGTCTAAAGGCCTCAAACAGCGTATTTACGCAGAGCCCGTTCGTTTGGTATATGACGAAACCATGCCTGATAATATGCTTAAAGTAATGAAAAAGCGCCTGAGCGTAACTCATCACGACGCACTTATCCCAGCAGGCCGTTATCGTAACTTTAGAGACTTTATAGCCTTTCCTAATGTAGGGCGTCAGTACCTTGAAAATAAACCGCTGCCGGCATTACAAAGCGCTGCATTTAATAAACACACCAGCGTATTTGATGCTATTAGCGAACAAGATATTCTCCTTTATTATCCGTACCACACATTTAACCACTTACTAGAGTATGTGCGTCAAGCAGCATTCGACCCAAAAGTTACGCAAATTAAAGTTAATATTTATCGCGTTGCCAGTAAATCTCGATTGATATCATCACTCATCAATGCCGCTAAAAATGGTAAACAAGTCACTGTAATGGTCGAGCTAAAAGCTCGCTTTGATGAACAAAATAATATCGAGTGGGCAAAGATATTAAGCGGCGCAGGTATTAGAGTGATTTTTGGTATACCCGCGTTAAAAGTACACAGTAAGTTATGTATTATTCATCGTAAAGAGAAAGGTCAAATAGTAAAGTATGCACACATTGGCACTGGTAACTTTCACGAAAAAACAGCAAAAATCTATACCGACTTTAGTTTATTCACAAAACATGTTGGGATCTGCGAGGAATGCGATAGCGTATTTAAATTTATAGAAAGTAGCTACAAACCTTTTAATTTTGAATACTTAATGCTGTCACCTGTAAATGCTCGTGACACTTTACTTGATTTAATCGATAAAGAAATTCAGCATGTAGAGAACGGTTGTGCAGGTAAAATTACTATTAAAGTAAACAACCTTGTTGATAAACAGCTTGTTGATAAACTCTACTACGCTGGTCGTCGCGGCGTTAAAATACGTATAATTATACGTGGCATGTGTTCATTAATACCAGGGGTAGCTAGATTTAGCGACAATATAAGAATAATAAGCATTGTAGATCGCTTTTTAGAACACCCAAGGGTAATGGTTTTTGGTAATAACGCAAACGACAAAGTTTATATTTCATCTGCTGATTGGATGACCCGTAATCTCGATCACCGCGTTGAGGTGGGCGTGCCTATTTTAGATGCGAAATTAAAGCAGCTCATTATTGATATTCTAGAACTGCAATTTAAAGACCGTACAAAAGCACGCTTAATCGATAGCGAACAAAAAAATGCCTATGTAAGACGTGGAAACCGTAAAAAAATCCGCTCGCAAATAGCGATTTATGACCACCTAAAAAAGTGGGAAGGTAACTATAATAATGGATGATCACCCCTCTATTGCCGCTGTCGACTTAGGCTCTAATAGCTTTCATTTAGTGGTTGCCCGTGAAGTGGATGGCACACTGCAAATTCTGCATAAAGAAAAGCAACGTGTATATTTAGCTGACGGGCTAGACGATAAATTTAGGCTAAGCCAGCAAGCAATTGATCGTGCCTTAATAGTGCTTAAACAATTTGCAAATACTCTACAAGACTTCCCTGCATGTAATGTAAAAGTAGCTGCAACGTATACTTTTAGACGAGCTAAAAATATCCATGCATTCTTAACACAAGCCAGTAAGATCTTTCCATTTCATATTGATGTTATTGCAGGGCAAGAAGAGGCACGGCTCATTTATCAAGGTGTCGCGCATTATGTACACAATGAAGAAAACCGCTTAGTAATTGATATTGGCGGCGGCAGCACCGAGCTAATAATAGGTAAGCACTTTAAACATAAGTTACTCACAAGCCGAAATATAGGGTGCGTAAGTTATACCAAGCAATTTTTTAGTGACGGCATAATAAACGCCAAACGCTTTAATAAAGCAGAGATAAAAGCAGAACAAGAAATAGAGGTTATTTTTGCTAATTACATCAATGAGGGTTGGCAAAACGTTATTGGTACATCTGGCACTATTAAATCTATTTTGGCTATGGTGGGCGCCCAAAACCCGCATCAGCCTTGTATAACCTACAATGATTTAGTCACCCTTAAACAGCAATTCATAAATGCCAAACATAGCGATAATTTACTCATTGAAGGTTTAACACCGGAACGACAGCAAAGTATTTGTGGCGGTTTAGCGATACTCATTGCTATTTTTAGAGAGTTTTTGATTAAAGAACTAACTTATAGTGATTTTTCGCTACGTGAAGGTTTATTACATGAAATGCAGCAAAAGTTGGCCGATAAAGACATTCGTAGCAATACCATTAATAACGTAAGTGATAGATACACTGTAGATAAAGCACATGCAATCCGTGTTACTAACACTGCAACTTGGCTTTATGAGCAACTTAAAGCGCCGTGGCAGCTTAATAACAATGATGATATTGCTTTGTTAACATGGGCTGCTAGTCTTCACGAAATTGGCCTATCAATTAACTCTTCGGGTATTAATAAACACAGCGCTTATATTGTTGCTAACAGCCAGCTGCCCGGCTTTACCCAACAAGAACAGATAATATTAAGTTCGTTGATTCGCTTTTACCGGAAAAAAATTAGGCTCGATGAGTTACCTGAATTCATAACTATTTCTCAGCAGCAAGTGCTCAAGCTTATTACTATTTTGCGTTTAGCGATTCTATTTAATCAAAAACGCCAAGTAAGCCAAAAACCCAATATGGAAATTAGCGCAAATAGCACCGGCTTATTTATAAAATTTTGCGATAACTACCTGCAAGAACACACACTACTACAAGCTGATTTAATACAAGAACAGCGTTACTTAAAGAAAGTGGGTATAGCGCTTGATTGCTCCTAAAACTAACATATATCAAAAGTAGGATCAGTAATACCCCGCTTTTTCAGCTACATATCCATATGACGATTCGTACTTTGCATCATTTGCTTTATACCTTGCTTTTCCAGCTCTAGTATTTGTTGCAGCTTTTCTTGTCCGCTTTGGGTTTCGGCGCGTTCAAGTAAGTATTCGTATAACTCAATTACTTTTTGATGCTGCCGTGCTAAATAGCCTTGAATAACTTCTTCATCAAATTGCTGATCTTTACTAATATCTTCAAAAGTAATTAGCTCAGGGTTTTTAGCAAAGTATTCATAACAGTACGTATCGAGCGTATTTATTTCGGTTATCGCCTTAAACCCGACCAAATCTTCGGCGAGTTTTTTTTCATAATTTAGGTAGTAGTCCACCAGCATTGCATTATGTTCATCAAGTAAATCCTTTACGCTATGAAAATTGGCCGCCATTTGTGTATGAAACAAAACGGTCCAATCGTATACCTCTTTAATTGTTTTAACTTGCATGTGCATTCCTTACTTAGTTGACTGTATAGGTAGTACACTGCGTAAAGCGTGCCAATTAAAAAGCTATTTAAAAACAATCGGTTAGTTTGTGCATGAGTAATAACTAGCTATTTAACAGAACAACTTACAAATTATAGGTAATTTTTATAGAGCAATGCGTGGGAAGTAACCGCACTGCTCTATCGTCTTGTTGCTTTATATTATTTAAGTCCTTGTTTGCGCCACAGTAGGTAAACCGCAGGAATAACAAGTAAAGTAAGTACAATTGCACTTCCCATACCGCCAACCATAGGCGCTGCTATTCGGCTCATTACTTCGCTTCCAGTACCGGTGCCATACAGCACAGGTAGCAAGCCAATAATAATGGTCGCGACAGTCATCATAACCGGGCGTACTCGAAGCCCTGCTCCTTCAATAATAGCTTGCTGTAATTGCACTAAGCTAAGCGGTTTTCCGGCTTGCTCTGCTTCGAGGCACTTTTCTTGATAGGCTTGGTTTAAATACACCAACATAATGACCCCTATTTCTACCGCTACCCCTGCTAAGGCAATAAAGCCTACACCTACTGCAACTGAAAAGTTAAAGCCCTCTAAATACATTAGCCATACGCCACCAATCATTGCCAGTGGCAACGTAGCCATAATAATAGTGACCTCAGCAAAGCTTCTAAAATTAAGGTAAAGCAACACAATAATTATTGCTAATGTAAGTGGTAATACATAAGTCAGTTTGTCTTTAGCACGCTGCATGTATTCATATTGCCCAGCCCACGTAATTGAGTAGCCAGCTGGTAGTATTAGGTCTTTATCGAGCACTTGCTGAGCGTGCTCAACGTAAGTACCAATATCAACGCCATCTATATCAATAAAGCTCCAACCGTTTAAACGTGCATTTTCGCTTTTTATACCAGGCGGTCCATCTTCAATAAATACATCAGCAACATCACCAAGTGCTATACGCTGCCCTGTAGGCGTTACAATGGGTAACAACATTAGCTCTTCTGGCGAGTCTCTGTATGCTTGCGGGTAACGCAAATTAACTGGGTAGCGCTCTTGCCCTTCTACCGTTTGTGTTACGTTTGTGCCGCCTATTGCAGTAGATACAACTTGCTGTACGTCGCTAATGTTTAAACTATAACGCGCGGCTTTTTCACGATTTATATCTACTTTTATATAACGTCCACCGGCTACTCGCTCTGAGTAAACCGATGCAGTGCCTTGCACATCTTTTAATAACACTTCTATTTGTTGACCAATTTTTTGAATTTCACTCAACTTTGGTCCCGCAACTTTAATGCCCACAGGGGTTTTAATACCGGTTGCGAGCATATCAATACGTGTTTTAATTGGCATTACCCACGCATTCGTCAACCCCGGAAACTTAACCAAACCGTCGAGTTCTTTTTTTAGTTTTTCAAGAGTCATCCCCTCGCGCCATTCGTTTTTTGGTTTTAACTGAATAAACGTCTCTATCATTGTAAGCGGCGCAGGATCTGTTGCTGTTTCTGCTCGCCCAACTTTACCAAATACTGTTTTAACCTCGGGTACTGTGGCAATTAGCTTGTCGGTTTGCTGTAGTATTTCGCGCGCTTTACCTACCGATAAACCAGGATACGTTGTGGGCATATACATTAAGTCGCCCTCATCAAGTGGCGGAATAAATTCACTGCCTATTTTGTTTACCGGATAAAAGCCAATAACAGAAACAACCACCGCGAGTACCAATGTCATTTTTGGAAATTTAAGCACCCAGTTAAGTAGTGGGCGATACGCTGCGACGAGTAATCGGTTAACTGGATTTTTTTGCTCCGAAATAACTTTACCTCTAATAAAGTAACCCATTAATACCGGCACTAAGGTAATCGCAAGCCCAGCAGACGCTGCCATAGCATAGGTTTTAGTGTAAGCCAGTGGCGCAAACATACGTCCTTCTTGCGCTTCTAAAATAAATACCGGCATAAAGCTGACGGTAATAATTAATAAACTAAAAAATAATGCAGGACCCACTTCACTCGCCGATTTAGCCACAACTTCCCAGCGGTTTTCGTTGGTAAGTGGCGTTTTTTCCATATGTTTGTGCATATTTTCAATCATAACGATAGCGCCGTCGGTCATTGCGCCTATCGCTATTGCAATTCCCCCTAAAGACATAATATTGGCGTTAATCCCCTGCCAATACATAATTATAAATGCCGTTAAAATGCCAAGCGGTAACGTAATAATTGCCACCAATGATGAGCGCACATGAAACAAAAACACCACACACACTAAAGCAACTACAATCAGCTCTTCAATTAGCTTACTTGTTAGATTATCTACCGCGTTATTAATTAAGTTGGAGCGATCGTACACAGGGACTATTTCAACGCCCTCTGGTAATCCCTTTTTAAGCGATTCTAATTTTGCTTTTACCAGCTCAATAGTTTTTTGTGCATTTTCGCCATAGCGCATAATAACGATGCCGCCGGTCACCTCGCCTTCACCATTAAGCTCTGCAATACCACGGCGCATTTGCGGCCCGACTCTAATATCAGCTACATCACGCAATTGCAGCGCAGTACCGTTGGCGTTTACGCCAAGCGGAATAGCTTCTAGGTCGGCAACACTCTTAATGTAGCCAGTGCTTGTTACCATGTATTCAGCTTCAGCCATTTCAACTACCGAGGCGCCCATCTCTTGGTTGCCTTGCTGGATAGCGGTTTGAATAAGGCTAAGCGGAATACCATATGCACGTAATTTATCGGGCTCTACATTGACTTGGTATTGCTTAACCATGCCACCAACAGCAGCCACTTCAGAGACTCCTGGTACGGTTTGTAGCTCAAACTTTAAAAACCAATCTTGTAAGCTTCGTAGCTGACTAATATCGTGTTTATTTGTTTTATCAATTAGTGCGTATAAGTAAATCCAACCTACGCCTGTTGCATCAGGGCCAAGCTCTGGCGTAGCGCTGTCGGGTAATCTACTCGCTACTTGGCTTAGGTATTCTTGTACTCGGCTACGCGCCCAATACAAATCAGTTTTTTCATCAAAAATAACGTAAACGTACGAGTCACCAAAAAACGAAAAACCCCTTACAGTTTGTGCACCCGGCACAGAAAGCATTGCAGTGGTGAGAGGAAATGTGACTTGGTCTTGCACTACTTGCGGCGCTTGTCCCGGATAAGTAGTTTTTATAATGACCTGAACATCAGATAAGTCAGGCAAGGCATCCACGGGCGTATTTTTTATCGCAAACAACCCTCCACCTAGTAAAATTAATGTAAGCAACAACACAAAAAAGCGATTGCTAACAGACCAGCGAATAATGGCAGTTATCATAATGACTCCTAGTGAGAACTATGTTGCATAGGTTGCATAGGTTGCATAGTAGAATGATCAATCGCCTCTGCGTTTTGCGCTTTAGTGATTACAAATTCATCATTAATAATGCTAAAAGTAAAATTAATATACTGGGCATTTTCAAACTGAGTAATATCAATATCTGGCGCTAATACAAAGTCCATTGTGGCGGGTTCTCGATTCCATTTTTCAATGGCTTCTCGACTAATATTTATAATGCGATTTTGTATATCTATGGCATTAATAGTGCCGTTAACCGTGGCGCTTTGTGGCTGCATATCCATGTTCATATTAGAGCCTGAACCAGAATCCGACCCCATACCTGAGCTAATACCAGAACTAGGTATTTCCATTCGTTTAAAGTCGGAGCTTTTACTCGACTCAGAATCTATTAAAAATTGCGCTGAGGTCACTACCGTGTCACCTGTCATTACACCTGACAAAATGACCGCTTCATTACTATTAATTTGCCCAACTTCGACTTCTACCGATTTAAAACGCCCCTCACCTAATGCAATAACCACACGGTTTTGATGCTGCGTGCGAATTACCGCTTCTTTAGGGACTGTAAATTGCGCTTTACTCGCTTTAGCGTGAATGCTCACTTGTGCAAACATATTTGGTTTTAACCGATGATCTGCATTTTCAAACCTGAGCCTTACACGCAGAGTCCGGTTTTTAGCATCAAGCGCGGGGTAAATGTAATCAACCTTACCTTCCCACTTTTGACCTTTTAAGTAATCAAGCGTCATTGTTACAGGTAAACCAACGCTCACTTGCTCTGATTGGCGCTCGAAAACTTCTGCCTCTACCCAAATTTCATCAAGCTGAGCAATACTCATCATTGATGTGCCTGGTTTAACGTAAAAGCCTTCTCGTACTGTTAGCTCATCTACCACACCACTTTGCTTTGCGTAAAAAGTAATATTTTGCATTATCGTTTTATTTTTTTGTAAGCGCTCGATAAATCCATCAGACACATTTAACGACTCTAAACGTGCCTTTGCTGCGCGAATTAACACGGTATTATTACGATTCACCGCCAATAAAAACTCTTCCTGTGCATTCACCAATTGTGGTGAATACAAAGTATATAAAGGCTCACCAGCTTTAACTTGGGCACCTTGCGCTTTAACATATAAGCTTTCAATCCAGCCCTCTACACGCGGATGAATGTGAATAAGTTGGTCTTGGTTATATTGCACATAACCTACAGTATTTATATCGCTGTGAAGTGTTTTAAGCTGCACTTTGGCGGTTCTTACCCCCAAGTTATTAACTACTGCAGGCGAAATAGTTACTGCACCTGGTCCATCCTGAGCATTGCTATCGTTTTCATATACAGGGACTAAATCCATTCCCATTGGCGACAGCCCTGGCGCGTCACGCCTGTAATTACTATCCATAGGGGCTACCCAATATAAGGGCTGTTTTTCAGCACTTTGCTGTTCATGCATTGCCGAGTTACTAGGTAAAAACTGCATTACTAAGGCGCCAATTAACGCAAATGCGCCCGCACCAACTAAGGCAGCAACAAGTAACTTTAAATTAGTATTCATTGTGTAATTCTCCAGTTTGCTCGCTCATTACTTGGGGGTCTAAGCTACTTGCATAATAATTAAGGCGAGCGGTAATAATATGCTGATCTACTTGAATATTAAGCGCGTCTATTTTGGCGTTAAGCTCACTAATACGCGCGCGCATCACGTCAGAAAAATCCCCATCGTCGCGCGTATAAGCATTAAGTGTTGCTTGAGATTGCTCTGACATTTGCGGTAATAACGTACTTTGATAAAGCGCATCGCGTTTTTGCAAACGAACGAGTTGGCTAAACTCCTTAAAGTACATGCCTTTGAGTTTTTGAAGCGCCACCAGCTTTTGTGTTTTAGTAGCTTCTGCACTAGCAATAGCCGATTTAACCTGTTGATCTTGTCTGTTATCAGTAAACAATGGCAAATCAATACTAAACCCTACCGAAAGTAAATCAGCTCGCGACTCCCCCATAGGCGTATCATCTCGGTAACCATAACCCACATTAACGCCCATTTGAGGTTTGTAGCTTTGCTTAGCGAGCGCAACTTCGGTTTGCTTTGCGGTGACGGTTTTGTCTATCGCAATAATTGCGGGATGCGCCATAAGCAACTGTATTAATTTATCAAATTCAATGTTTGCAAAATCAACCAGCCCTGTGATTTTAGTAAATTCGGCATTTAAAGGCTGCATAAGCATATTCATAGGTAACCACTGTGCTAAACGGTTTTTAGCACTTTCAAATTGCTGCTCAAGCATAACCAGCTTATCTTCAAGGCGAGTGAGCTCTAATTGCGCACGAATAATATCTTGCTGGCGTGTTTTACCTAAGGTACTTGCGTAGCTTGCTTCGGTAATTTCAATAAGCTGAGTAAATAGCCCTTTATCTTGCTCAATTAAAGCAATACTTCGCTGAGCACGATACGCGTTTAACCACGACTCAATCACAATTGCTTTTACTTGTGCTAAGCGATCGGCGCGCTGCCAAGGATATTGTTGAGCAGACTGAGCTAATGCCTTTTGTTTAAGTGCTAAACTATTCCCTCGGCTAAACTTTTGGCTCAAATCGACTTTAAGCTGCGTCATCCCTTCTTGATCAAACGCATAACCGTTAGTAGGTAAGTTAAGTAAGCCAACCGTTAAAACAGGATCGGGTAAGGTGCCTGCGGCAATACTTTGCGCTATTGCGGCATCTTCTTGGTAGCCACTCGCTTTTAGCCATGGCTCATGCGTTAGTGCATAATTAAGCGCTTGCGTTAAGCTAAGCGTTCGCTCATTGCGGGCTTGCTTTAGCGTATCGATATTTAGGTTATTTGAATTGTTTTGCGCATTAACAGCTGTGCTAAATAACACAACACTACATAATACGGCTTTAATACTTACAGCGTGGTTCATCACCTGCTCCATCTAAAAATAAAGAAAATCTTAAATTAGGAAGCAAAAAAGGTGTTTAGGAGTTTTACAAAAACCTTTTATATCAATTGCATTGAATTAATGTTCTATTATTGCGGTAGGGAAATAGCTCTATAAAAAGGAAAAAATTACGCAGTATAGTTGCTTTATATAAGTAATTTTTAACGCAGTTAGAGAGTTATTTAGTTCCTAAAATGAGCATGTTTTCAATAAAATTGATATTACACCTATCCTGCTATTAAGCAGACATAGGAGGACGGTAGAGTGAACGAGGTATATTAATTTGTGTAGTAAATACACTTATATTTACTTTTTCAGATTCAAGTAAAATAACGCTAAATAAAGTATCAACATTAAGCATTGAATTAGCAGCGCAGCCACTCATAGGGCATTTGCAATCATTTTGTGGCGTACTTTCGTCGTCGCAACAATCCATCTGCATCATATTTTCAGACATGCTAGCAACAGCTGTTGCATCACTACTGTGTGTCATTGGCATTTGGGCATGCATTGCTGTTTTTGTTGGCATATGTGGCATTTCGCATACCATAGCTACAGACGCAACTGCCTGACCCACAAAAGTGAGCAGTAAAGTTATCATGAGTAAACTAGAGTAAAAACGTTGCAACATTATGCCTTTTAATAAATTTTAAAATGATTGTAAGATAACCTAACGGCAACCACAAATACTTTAATTATGTAGACTGCGGTTTATCAGGTGTTTTAATTAAGTTACTCGCTATAATTGCAAATATACAATATGCGCTAAAATACCAAAAGCCCTCACCAAATTGTGCATTCATAACAAGTAGCTCACCACTTTTACCATGAGCGTTACCTGCTAGATAAGTCACTATTAATGCAATAACAAATACATCAACCATGCTCCACTTACTTAATGCACAAATAACCAGACCGAGCTTTTGCTTAAACCCATTCAAAGGTAGGCAACAATAAAGCAATTGTAATAGCAGCTTCAAGCTTGGAATAACAATAGAAAACAACCCCACTAAAGCAGCTACAAGTAAATTGTTATTATTAGCAAGTTCTTTAACTGTACCTAAAATACTTTGTGTTTTGTTATAGGCGCTAATCTCGCCCTCTAACTTATCAAGCCCTAGCATATTCGAGAACATCATTAGCATGCTGCGAGTCCGGCCATCACCCTCTTCAGCCAGCATTTCAATACCCGCTTGCGCTAACTTTGATTTATCTATGTTGCCCTCTATTGTTAATACTGGTTTTGTAATACCAGGAAACAATAAACAAAGAGCAACCACTACACTTATAACCGACAACCAATTACGCATATTCAATCAACCACAACCTCTATTACATCATCACTATAAAGCATCGACTCTAAAACAAAGTTATAAAGTTTCTCAATTGGGAGCTGTGGATTGATTTCTTTTAAGGTTGTATCAACTAATGACCAGTTTTTATTTTCGATAGCTTTGGCAAGAATTAAGCAATCGCCTAGCACCCCAGAGCCATGTAATAAAGCATCAGTGATATCTTTGTTTAGTGTAAATTCTTTAACAATACTATTTAATTCAATATCCAAAATGGCATCAAGCATTGAGAACAACCCAACTAAATAGCCTTGCTGAGCCAAATCACGACTTTCTTCAGTTAAAATTAACTCTATTAACCTTGCTCGCACAAGTGCAAATTTAGTGAGCTCTGTCGGTTTATCTATACCTAAGTCACTGAGAGCTAGTACGCGGACAAACTGGCGAATAACGTCTTCGCCTAGATACACTACAGCTTGCGAAATAGACGTAATTACTAAATTACTATTTCCTGAGCGTGCATTAGCTAATTTCAAAATACGCGTGGTAATACCAACATCTCTGGCTACACGCTGATGTATCTCCTCAAAACATAAAGACTCTTTTGACGTTGATTTAAGTAAATCAAACACAGTAACTTTTGAAGGATCGATACCACTGTAAGTTAGCATTTCTGGACGAGCAAAAAAGAACCCCTGAAATAAGTCACATCCAGCAGTTTTTAGTACTTTAAACTGCTCGTGTGTCTCTATACGCTCAACAATAATTTTACAGTGAGGGTATTTACGCTTAAGCTTTTTTACGTGCATATTAGTTTTTATTATGGGCTCATCGGCCTCTATTTTTATATAACTAACAAGTGCTAATAATGGCTCCCACTTTGCATCGCCATCATAATCATCAAGTGCAAAAGTGTACCCCTCTTTTTTTAATGACGTAACACGTTTAGCTACTTCATCTATATTCACTGTGCGTTCTACAATTTCAATAACCGTCATTTCAGGATTTAATAATTTAGGGAAGTCATCGAGTAATGCATCCGTTGATAAATTAATAAATGCCAGTTGATGCGCAGTAAGCTTTTCAGCACCTACCAACATAAGCGTATTAAAAAATAAACGGCTCGTTGCATGTTCATCACTTGTACCTACTGGAAAGGCGTTATTTGATGAATTCCTATACAGCAACTCATACGCAAAAACCTCTTTTTCAGCATTAAATATGGGTTGTCTTGCTACATACTGCGTAAGAGTAGGAGTTAAAGTTGGTGTATTAGACACTTTCAATAGGTTTAGCCTGTAAGTTCATGTGTGCAATTAGCACTTATATAGTTACTTTAATACATGTGACAAATTAAAAGTATAGTAAAAATATCTTAATCATTGCAAACAACTAAAAGTAAATCATATAAAAGGATGCTCAACTAAATATAAAATAGCGATCTATTGCCATCGTTTTTATTATCAAACCTCCCGCAGACACATTACACATATTGCATAAACGCCTTACAAAAAGAATAAACAACTGGGCTTGTTGACCTTTGTGGATTGAAATTTGTTCAATCGAGGGGCTATTTATGAGAATAACCACACACCATAGGCTCTGCCTCGCCTAAATACCAAACTGACTGCTGTAAATTTAACCTCGAAAGATAAGCAGGCCTAGGGTTCAGAAATTAAAAACCCCCGCATGAATAATATACCCTTACAAAACCAAGGGGCTTATAGCGTTCAGCAGCCCTGCTAGGGTATAATAACGCCAAATGTAAACTTCACTTAAATAAGAACCTTCATGAGTATTGAAAAAGCCTTAATTGAACGCAGTAGTAATCAATGTGAATTATGTGCAGCAACCGAAAACCTTTCTGTATACGAAGTACCTCCTGTGACAGAAACTCATTCAGATAAATGTATTTACACATGTCAAACCTGTAAAGATCAAATCGAAAACAGTAGCGAATTAACACCAACACATTGGCACTGTTTAAATGACAGCATGTGGAGCCAAACACCCGCAGTACAAGTTGTAGCTTACAGAATGCTTTCGCGCTTAGCGCCTGATAATGGCTGGGCACAAGACGCACTCGACATGATTTACCTTGAAGAAGATACACTTGCTTGGGCTAAAAAAGCACTTGCGGAAGATGACGATGTTAAACATGTTGATAGCAACGGTGTGGTACTTCAAGCTGGCGATACCGTTACACTTATTAAAGATTTAGACGTTAAAGGCAGTAGCCTTACCGCTAAACGCGGTACCGCAGTACGCAATATTGGCTTAACGAGTAATCCTGAACATATTGAAGGGCGAGTTGATGGTCAACGTATTGTTATTTTAACTAAATACGTTAAAAAATAAGGCATAAAAGTAAGCGCTGTATTGCACAGCGCTTTTTATTTAACATTTCAGCTATTCATTTACTAATTGTTCACTACGATAAAAGCCACTCGGCTTGCTTAATAAAGTCATGAGCTCTGGTAGCACTGCATCCATAGTTTGCTTTAGTTTCCATGGCGGATTAATGACTATCATGCCAGATGCGGTCATGCCGTGTACATCGGTGTCATCTTCAGTGCCCAATTCAAATAATTGAATATTACGCATACCTGAATCTATTAAACCTTGCTCCATATTATCAATACGTTCCCTATCCACTACAGGATACCAAATCATATAAGTACCTGTCGAAAAACGCTGGTACGCTTTGATTAAAGTAGTAACAACCGTTTCATAATCATCCTTAATTTCATATGGTGGGTCGATCAATACACATGCTCTGCGTGAAGCAGGTGGCAAAAGGCCTACCAATCCAGTAAATCCATTCTCACCACGTACACGAATAGATCGTTTACCTTGCATATTCTCTTCAAGTAATAACAAATCGCGCGGATGCAGCTCAAAAAACCATCCTTTATCGTGACGACGTAAAAAGTGCTCAGCAATCTTTGGTGAGCCCGGATAAAATGCAAGTTCATCTGTTTCATTAAACGATTTAATTAACGCTATATATTCATTAAGCGCAGCGTGTTCACTTTTATGCTGCCACAACTTTTCTATACCATCTTGATATTCTTGTGTTTTTTGCGAATCAGCTGCGGCTAATTCAAAAAAACCTGCGCCTGAGTGTGTGTCTATGTAATCAAGTGGTTTATCTTTAATTGTTTGATAACCTAGTACTTGCGCTAACACTAAATGTTTGAGTACATCGGCAGGGTTACCAGCATGAAATGAGTGTCTATAACTAAGCATTATTTATTTTCGCCATACGCTATTTAATAAAAAACAGTGAACCATAAGCACTATACTTTGGCAACTGAGAGTGAACCATTTATGAATGAAAAAGCCTTCACGCTGAATTATCCCTTAACGCAGAAGAAAAATCAGCTAAAACCACCGTAAATGCTGGCAAATCAATACACTTTGCTTTACATTTGCATGACATTAATTACAGTTATATGAGCGCCTTTATGAATAACAACACTCTTCAACAACTCGAACAACTGATCGATTCACTAATTGATCGTAATAATCAATTGCTAACTGATGTTTCAAACTTAAAAGAACAAAATAGCAAACTAGCAGATGAAAACGAGTTATTACAGCTAGAAGCTATTGAAAACGAAGAAAAACAAAAAGATGCCAGCACAACTTTATCTGGTCTTCTTGATAAATTACAAAGTGCACAACAGGCTAGCTAATGTCTGAGCTGCAAAACCAGCGGGTCACTGTTGAGTTGCTAGGTCAAGAGCAGCAATTTGCTTGTCCTGAAGGACAAGAAGAGGCACTAATAGCAGCAGCTAAAAACCTTAATGATTTGGTGGAGCAAATGAAACAACGCTCTTCAGTTCGAAATGATCAAAAAGCCTTACTTATGGCAGCGTTAAACTTAAGCCACGAATTGCTAGAAGCAAAAACACAGGCTACAGTTGAGCAACAGCAACAAGACCAACTCGTTGACAAACTAAGTCAGCATTTGGCAAATGACCCCTCACATCAAAAATAAAAAGCGCAAACTGCGCTTTTTGTTTATTATTAGCATAATTAAATAATAGCGTAGAGACACAGGATGAAGTTAAACCTATCTTATATAATCGCTTCATGTAAATACTTACTACTAGCATGTTCTTTATTACTCGTAGCGCCAACAACTTATGGCGCAGTCAATTGGGTAACTATTAATGCTAATATCCAATTTTTAGAACAAGAAAAAAAGCTGCGTTTTTACGACTCTAACCAAGTACTTATCGAAGGTGACAAGTGTGCACTACTTGTTGATGCAAGCGGTAATTTTGCTGCTGTGGAACAGCTAGCTAATGACCTAAAAAAACACCTAAAAACACCATTATGCTACTTAGTTGCTTCGCATTACCACGATGATCATTTACTCGGTATGGCGGTTATGCAACACTTCTACCCTGATGCAAAACTAATTGTGCATCAGCAAGTAAATAGCGATTTTAATCGCTACCAAAAAGCATTTAATGACCAACTCGATAGTTACAAGAAAAGTATAGAGCTGAGTTACCAACGCTTAGCAGGTATTTCAAAAGTAGAACAAGCACAATGGCGTGAAAAGTTGGAGCTTGCAAAAAAACGCCTTTTTCGCTGGCAAGAATATCAACTAAAGTCGCCAGAAATTATTATTGATGAAAATAAAACTCTTGATTTAGGGGGTTTTAAAGTAACCTTAAACGCCCATCAAGCCCACACAAGTGGTGACTTAACACTCACAACTAATAGCGGTCGTATTTTAATTGGTGGCGACATTGTTGACTGGCTCCCTTATCCTGGGCACGGCGAATTTAAAAGCTGGCAAACGCTGCTTAAACAATACATTGACGATGAAAATCTTGCGCTGATTATACCTGGGCATGGTGGTATACTTGACAGAGCTCAACTCAAACAGCCGTTAGCATTTCTAACCGCTATTACTGAGCATGTGAACAAAAACAACGATCAAACGATAGAACAACTTGTGTTATCGTTTCCTGAAAAAGTAATGAAACCTTACACAGAAGAATCTTTAAATGCAAAATCGAGCAATTTGTTTTTGCAATCAGGATTAGCTCGCGCGAAAAACGCAAAATAACTCAACACAATGGACTGTGTTAAAATAGTAAAAGGAATTTACAAAAGTGAACATTATGCGCAGCTTGTCTCTCTGTTTTTTAGTTTTATTTCTATTCGGTTGTGAAACAACTGAATCAGAAATTCAAGAAACGCCAAAAATATTTACTCACTTTGAGCCAAAACACACTTTTTTAGACAAATCGGATCAACGTATAATTGAAGATGCTCAAGTAAAGCCTCAGAACACAGTATTACTACATAAAAAAGTAAACATTAAAAAGCCTTCTCCCAAAGCAACTGACCTATGGGTTCACATTGCCGAGAGCCTGCATTTTAAAATTGATCAAAACCGAGCTTTAAAGCAACGTATAAATTGGTATTTAAAGCAACCCAATTACTTACGTGCTGTAAACAAACGCGCAGCGCCGTACCTGTATCACATAGTAAAAAAAATTGAGCAAAAGCAACTACCTATGGAGCTCGCTTTACTACCATTTGTAGAAAGCGATTTTAGACCAACGATAGCCTCATCACAGCAAGCTGTTGGTGTTTGGCAGCTGGTTGGCGCAACGGCGCATCACTTTGGAGTTAAGTCAGACCAATGGTATGACGGGCGCCAAGACGTACTTGCTTCAACCGATGCTGCACTTGATTACTTAAGCTACTTACATAAACGCTTTGATGGTAATTGGCTACACGCTTTGGCCGCTTATAACAGTGGTGAGGGCCGTGTTAAACGCGCAATCGAAAAAAACAAAAAGCGCGGTAAAAGCAGCGATTACTGGTCGCTCAGTCTGCCAAAAGAAACCGCTGACTACGTCCCCAAGTTACTCGCTTTAAGCTATTTAGTTAAACACCCACAAAAAGGCATTAAGCGCCCAAAGCTTGCATATAAGCCATTTACAACACAGATGAATATAGGCCAGCAGTTTGACTTTTCAGTTATTGCTAAGCTCTCTGGTATAGGCTCCAAGCAGTTACATGCAATCAATCAGGGGTACTTAAAAAATCAAAGCTCACCTAACGGGCCGCACACTTTACTGCTTCCTATAGGGCAAGAGGCATTATTAAAAAGTCAGTTTTTTAAATCAAACTTTGCTGGAGAGTACATCGTTAAACAAAACGACACGCTTTATGGTATCGCTAAGCGTTTTAGTATGTCGGTAAAAGCTCTAAAACAACTTAATAATAAAAATAACAATTTAATCGGCGTTGGAGAAAAGTTATTAGTTGGACGACCTAAAACCCTGCCAAGCACATTAACTGTTGATTACAAAATTAGCCCTTATTTAGAGCACCAAGAGATTGCGATCCCCACCATTGAAATAGATTACGAAGTTAAGTCAGGCGATAGCCTTTGGAGTATAAGTCAGCTTTATGATGTCCCTCATAGCGACTTGGCAAAATGGAATAAGCTCTCTGCATCAAGCATTTTAAAGCCAGGCACTCAATTAGTGCTGTTTATACCCCAGGCTGAAAAGCAAAAAGCAGCACCAATAAAAAAGATTTACTGCTAGATTTACAAAAAACACTAAATCAGCCACGTTAAGTTTATAAACAAGTATATTTCGCGTAAAATCAGCCTCAACATAGTCAAATTTAAAGAGATAAGCATGCAAATCAGTAAAAATTCAGCTGTTGAATTTCACTACACACTCAGTGAAGGCACTGAACAAGTAGAAAGTAGCACAAATGAAGCACCACTCACTTACATTCATGGTAGCGAAGGCATGCTTCCTGGTTTAGAAAAAGCACTTGAAGGCAAACAAGCTGGTGAGAAGTTTAGTGTAACGCTAGAGCCAAGTGAATCGTACGGCGAGCGTGTTGATGACTTAATTCAACGCATCCCGCTTAAGCACTTACAAGGCGATGTTAAAGTATGGAAACCTGGTATGACAGCAATGGTAAGTTCTAACCAAGGTCGTCATCAAGTGACTATTGTTAAAGTAGGTCGCTTTAACGCAGATTGTGATTTAAACCACCCATTTGCGGGTAAAACGCTAACATTTGATGTGGAAATCATCTCTGTACGTGAAGCAACAAGTGAAGAAGTTTCTCACGGACATGTGCACGCTGAAGGCGGCTGTGGCCACTCTCACTAATCACCTTTACTAATTAGGATCAAATATGGCTAAAGTTGCTGTTGTTACCGGCGGAACAAAAGGCATTGGTTTAGCAGTAATTAAACGCTTGCTAAACAGTGGTTACCAAGTTCATAACCTCGATATAGAGCCTAGTGAATACGGTATATTCCATCAGTGCGATGTCAGTGATGTAACAGCCGTACGTAGCTGTATTAATATTATATACGAGCAATCGCAACGAATAGACGTACTTGTTTCTAATGCAGGAAAGCATTTAAGCGCAAATATACAAAGCACCGACGAGCAAACTCTCGATGCGCTGTTTGCGCTTAATGTTAAAGGCGCTTATGCGGCAGTACAAAGTGTATTGCCTAGCATGAAAGCGCAAAATAACGGCGTTATTATATTAGTCGCTTCCGATCAGGCGCTTATAGGTAAGCAAAACTCTTTTGCGTATAACCTGACCAAACACGCCCTTGCCTCTATGGCAAAAACAACAGCGCTTGATTACGCGAGTTTCAATATTAGAGCAAATGCCGTATGCCCTGGCACGATAGAGACCCCGCTATTTCATAACGCAATAGATGCGTACTGTAAAAAAAGTGGTGCAAACAAGGCCGAGATAGTTGCCGAAGAAGCAAGCCTTCAACCGCTTAACCGATTGGGGCAAGCCGACGAAGTTGCCGCTCTTGTGAGCTTTTTAGCAAGCGACGATGCCAGCTTTATTACTGGCAGCCTACAAAGTATTGACGGTGGCTATACTGCCCAATGAGTACAAAAATAATTGACCCGCATGTCCATTTCTTTAATTTAATTGAGGGTCAGTATTTATGGTTGCAGGGCGCCAATCCGCCAACATGGCCAAATTTAGATAAAATAAAACAGCAAATTAGCGCAGAACAACTTATTGAAAGCACTGATTTCGAACTTTCTGGCTTAGTGCATATAGAAGCTGGATTTGATAACAGCGCACCTATTAATGAGTTAAAATGGCTTGATAAACACTTAAGTAATATTGCCTATAAAGCGATTAGCTTTATACAAATTGATCAAGACAGTGAGTCATTTGAACGTACGCTAAAAAACCTTATACACCCAACGTTAGCCGGGATCAGAGATATTACCGAAGGCAATGATGCAGCACGCTTATTAAACAGTTTTTGCTTAGATAATCTTAAAATATTAAGCCACTTGAATCTGCATTTTGAAGCGCAGCTTGAGCTTGAAAATATACCAATAGTAAAAAAATTAGCGTATTACGCGAAGCAACTCCCACATCTACAGATTGTAATTAATCATGCTGGATTACCAAGCAATATAGTACTTTGGCAACAAGGTATTGAACTATTAGCCAAAAATTGTAACGTTGCAATTAAGTTTTCAGGGTTTGAGCTTCTGTCGCTAAATAACCAACAGCAAATTACGTGTTTTGATATTATTTTTCAGCATTTTGGTGAGCAACGGATTATGTTTGCCAGTAATTTCCCCGTTTGCCAAATTAACTCCAGCTATAACAATTTATGGCATGCTCATTTGGGGTTGTGTAACAGCGATCACATCTGGTACCAGTTAAGCTACAAAAATGCCAAACATCTCTATCTAGTATAAATAAAAACCGCTATATTTACGTAATAGTATAAAAAGCGAGCCTTCACATGTTCATTCCTACGAAGTTAAATATTGCAAAAACCATTCTGCCTTTAACACTTATTAGCATCTTAAGCGCATGTGGCGGTGGCGGAAGTTTAAATGACAGTAATAGTGTCACTCCTATTGGCTCAAATACAACAACTTGGACCGCCAATGAATTTGCTCGCGCTAGTCAATTTAAAGGCCAGTGCCAAGCAAGTGATGAGAAGAACTGGCTACGTTCATGGAGTAACGAAACATACCTTTGGTATGATGAAATTATCGACACTGACCCAGCTCTTACGAGTGGAGTCCTTGATTACTTTGAACAACTAAAAACCAATGAACTCACCGAATCGGGTGCAAAAAAGGATAACTTTCATTTTAATTTACCTACCGATGAGTGGGAACGCCAAAATCAAGCAGGCGTAAGTTATGGCTACGGTTTCAATATAAAAATTCTAGCGTCTAGCGCACCTCGCCAAGCCATAATAAGTTATACGCAGCCCAATACTCCGGCAAGTAACCAAAACCTAACACGTGGATTTGAGTTAGTTGAAGTAGATGGTATTGATTTTGTAAATACCAACTCATCAAATGATGTTAGTGTTATTAATGCAGGTTTATTCCCTACGCAAACAGGTAAAGTAACTGAGTTTGTATTTAAAGATATCAACACCAACGAAAACCGTACTGTTACCCTCACGTCGCAAAATATAACCTCGCAACCGGTAAGTAATGTACGGACTGACTTAGCGAATGGAGAGGTTGGATATTTTCAATTTAATAGCCATAATGCAATTGCTGAAGAGCAACTATACAACGCATTTAACCAACTTGCTGCAAGCGACATTAAAGACTTAGTCATCGATATACGCTATAACGGTGGTGGGCTTTTACAAATGGCAAGCCAAATTGCTTATATGATTGCAGGTAATAGTAATACACAAGGTAAGGTTTTTGAACGTACTATTTTTAACGATAAAAACCCAAATACCAACCCAATAACAGGGCAAGCACTTACCCCAATGTCTTTTACCAATCAATTTGTGGGATTTGAGAGCAACCCAAGTATTACACCGGGTACACCTTTGCCAACACTTAACTTAAATCGTGTATTTGTGCTTACAACCAGCAGCACTTGTTCTGCCAGTGAAGCCATTATTAATGGTCTACGCGGCGCAGATGTAGAGGTGATTCAAGTGGGTTCAGGTACTTGTGGAAAACCATATGGCTTTTACCCAACAGATAATTGCGATACAACTTATTTCACCATTCAATTTACCGGCGAGAACAATAAAGGCTTTGGTGAATTTTCAGATGGTTTTGCACCACAAAATACATTAGATAACGCACTCCAGCCTGTATTAATAGCAGGCTGTGCCGTTGCAGATGATTTTACTACTTCCTTAGGTGATGCTAATGAAGCACTACTCAAAACGGCACTTAGCTATCGCACAACAGAAAGCTGTCCTGCGCCAAGCTCTACCAGTAGCAAGCAGGGTTTTGCTCCATCAATTGTAGATGATTCACCAAAGGTAGAAGATACCCGAGTGCAAACCATGCTTAATCAAAATATTATTCTCAGCGATAACATAAGGTAGGCTATGCAAATGCGTTTACTAATAATCACAGCTATCATAATGTGTACGCTTACTGGGTGCTCAGCACAAAGCTCTGAGTCGACACCTAAGCTGCAACATGCATTATTGGTAGAACCAAATAGTGAGGCTGTAGCCGAGGTTATAGCTCTACTACTTCATAGTCAGCAGATACAATTAGCTGATGACGTATTTTTAACAAGTAGTACGGTAACGCTCGATAGACTTAATCAAAAAGACACTTTGGGTAACCCGATTATGGGCAAGCAACTCAACATGCCCGATCAATTTGAGTTAATGATTAAAAACGAGCAATGTTTTGTACGTCACCTTGATAGTAAGGCAACCAAAGTCATAAATGATGTTAATTGCCGAGTAAATAACTAGTTTGCTCAATGGCAATTTATGTATAAAAAACGCTATGCTCACTGGAGTATATGTTTTACCTAAGCGCAGGTTATTTAACCTGTAAAACAACTATAATGACATTTATTAACCCTAAAACAGGATATTAAAATGAATAATCTTAGCTTTCGAGTTATTCCTACAGAAAATGGACAATGGAACATTTTTAGCCCTACGGGCGGAGAGAGTGAAAATATTTGTATTGATTATAAAGCATTAAAGGCAGGCCAAGCCGTCAATTTATATTATGAATTGGTTGATTGTCTAGGATGGGAATTCGCTGAAAATGGCACCTATTTCTCTGATGCTAAAGATAATTTTAATTATCAATTAACAAGTATAGTGGCCAATAGCGGTCAATCACTTATAGTGTCTATCTCAAGTATCATTCCTGCCCACGCATTACCTGCTCAGCTAGCAACAGATCTCGCTGACAATCCAGACGAAGCTGTTTCAGGTATGCTAAGTGAGAGCGCAGACTATGAAGTAAACTTCCGTCTTGTCGCTAAAAACACAGCTAATCAAGAACCAACAATGCGTTATTTTTCTCAAGATCCGCGAGTGATTCTTCAAGACATGGAACCACACTAGGGATTTTATGTACAGAGAGAATCATAATTCTCTTTGCCTAAGAGTTTTTGAAACTTACTCTCTGTACATAACGGCTTGAACCAACCAAGTCGATAAAAAGTGGGGCTCCATCCCTTTTTAATACTTTGCTCTACAGATGCAACCGCTGAGTACTTCTCTCCTAAAATGGCCTGAATCATAGCTTTCACAAAGTATACTTCGCTTAATTCAGAACTTTGAGCTAAAGCACGATCGATACTGATCATCGCTTCTTGCCCTTTATTCAAATGAACCTGGGCTTGCGCTTTTTCTAATAATAACTCAACAACTTGTGTATCGTCTGCTATCTGTCGATCTATCTTTTTATAAATATCAAAAGCCAGTTCCTTTTTATCTAACATATATAAAATATCAGCTAGATTGAGCTGTTGCGTACTATTTATAGAGGAGAGTTCTGCTGCCTTTTGGGCATGGTGTAATGCATCTTTTAACTCCCCTTTTAAAGACAACACAATAGAGTAATTTGAATATGTTGATGAAATAGCAGTCCCTGCTGAAATTAATCGCTGGTAGTTAATTTCAGCTTCCGCTAGGTCACCTGATAACAATGAAATATCTGCGAGCGTTTGTAGCGTAATAAAATCATTAGGTGTGTAGGTAAGTATTTTTGATAAATACTCTGCTGCTTTTTGATTATTGCCTTGCATAAGGTGGGCAATAGCTAGATTCCGTGTTGCAACAAGTGTTGGCCTTATTTTATAAGCGAGCTTTGCATGCGTTAAGGAACGCGCTAAATCACCATTTCTTTTATAGTAAATTGCTAGTAATGTTTGTTTTTGAAACTCTTCAAGATCTGACTCCTGAATTTTTTGTATCACAATTTCCGCATTATACTTATCTTTAACATGCTGATGAACTTCTAACATATCAATTAAGTAAGCAGCACTATTACGATAAGTACGAGGTAAAGTATTTAAGGTTTGTTTTAATTTTTTTATAATTTCGGGATCATGTGTTTTATCATACTGACGAAGTACGATTTTACGATACAGTGGATATAAAGGTGTAAACTCGGGACTGTGTAAAATCAAATTCTCAGCATCTGCCATTAAAGATTCCGCATCACGCGAATTATTTGACACTACACGTACTAAATTCACATATTGATCTAAAAACTCACTCTCTTTTTTTAGTGTTTGCCTACTCGCAGCATTACCTGTGTATAATTTTTCAACAAAACTACTCGCTAAATTATAAATTCCCATGTAATTTTCAGTATCACTTGCACTTCTTTCTTCACGAATTAGCGTCGCATTTCCCCCATTCAGTAGGCTTAAATTGATATCACAAGAAAGTGGAGTGCAATCTAAGTGCGTAACAAGTAATTGATCCGAATTAAGTGCCTGGCCTAAAGTGGCTAAATTTGTGTCTTTGCCTAATAATTTTTGAGTTTGTCGTATTTCAGTTTTTGAGATTAATGCATAATCAGAGTGATTTAATAAGTAATGCGCTATAGCATCATTAATTGCCAAGTTAAGCACTTGCTTTTGAGCATCTAAGAGTTTGGTTGTTTTACTAAATTCGACAGGTAACACTGCAACGTAAGTTTTGGGTTTATTTGCTTGCCAATACCAAATGCTCACACTGAGTAAACTGATGGTAATACATGACAATAATGCAAAAATGCCCCACTTATTCCTTTGTTTGTGTTTGCTAGCTAAATGAATGTCTGCCATAGAAATAGTTTCACTATTACCATTTAGCGACAATAAAATACGTTTTAATTCATCAGTAACTTCTACGCAAGATGACGGTCGGTGTTTTACATTATAAGAAAGAAGACGGTTTATAAGTAGCCCCAATGGTTCTGGGATACCCGTAATAGCGCATGCATTAGCACTGCATTTATTATTTTTTATTTGCTCTGCTATAGACTTATTAGTAAGGTCAGAAGACTGCGCACTATATGGATGTTGATTAGCGAATAATTGATAAGCAATTAATCCAAATGAAAACAAATCACTTCTAAAGTCTAACGGTTGATCATTTAACTGCTCTGGAGACATTGCTGTTAAACTGCCAAAGCTCATGTTTTCTTCCGATTGCAAAGTATCTTTTATCTGTGAAATACCAAAATCAGCGATTTTAGCTGAACCACTTTCATTGACCAAAACGTTGCTTGGCTTCAAATCAAGGTGCAAAATATTTTGCTGGTGAATGGTTAACAACCCTTCACTTATATCAATTAATAATGCTAGCTTTTCTTGTGCGGTTAATACTTGTTTTTTTAACAAACGTTCAAGTGTTGTACCTTTAACATATTCCATTTCAAGAACCAATTGCTCACCATACTGGATGGTCTTATAAATCTGGACTATGTTTGGATGATTAAAACAAGCTAATAATTTAGCCTCTAATAGTATTTGATCTGTAACTGAAGATGATAAATCGATTACTTTGAGCGCAACTTGGCGATCTAACTTTAAATCAGTAGCAAGGTAGACTTTGCTCATACCTCCTTGTGCTAAAACGTTTAGCTTATGGTAATGCTCTTCTAATTTAAACACACTGCAACTCAATAATATTTACATTTTAATGGTTAGTGTAACTTCAAAGATTAAATAATTACAATCTATTGATATTATTTAAGTATAATAAATTATATCAATAAGAAAAAACGGATGAACCATGGCTGTTTTAAAACATATAGAATCCCAGAGTAAATTCTATTTACGTGCTTTCCACCGCTTTGGTAGATTAGTACACTCTGTAGATACTTTGCTTGATTTTCCTGAAATTACACGTATTCATGCCGTAATTGAATGGCTAAATGAGCAATGGTGTATAAATGATTTAAGCAAAAATGGCGTTTGGTTAAACGATAAAAAAATCAGTAAAAATCAAAATATACCTTTAAAAAAAGGCGATAATATCCGTTTTTCTGAAGTAAATAATGCGGTGTATCAAGTTATTTGCGTCGACCCACCAAGAGACTTATTGTTACCAGAAAATGCCTCGCATGAAGACGTCATTTTTCTAGAGCAATACCATTTTTTACCTGACAATAAGCAACCTGAAGTGATTGTCTTTTTCGACTCACAGCAGCACTGTTGGTATTATGAAACTATGCAAGATCACCTTCTGACCCTAATGAGTGATGGTCAAAATTTATATATCGGCGGACAAAGTTGGTGCTTATTTCAAGCTGAATCCACCATGCAAGAAAAAACAGTTGAACTCAAAAGACAGCCTAATAATAATTTAGAGTTCATTTTTAGCCTAAGCCTCGATGAAGAATTAGCCGAACTAAAAATCAAAAAAAATAAAGTTACATTAGACTTTGATGTGCGTTCTCATCATTATTTAACCTTGCTATTAGCACGATATAAATTAAATGACATGCAAAATAATTTTGAGGCTGATGTACAGGGTTGGGTGCAAGTAAAAAAACTAGCAAAAGATTTAGGTATTAGTGAAAGTCACGTTAATATTCAAATCCATCGCGCACGAAAGCAATTTGTTGAAATACTTAATAATGAAATAATACCCAGTGCATTGATAGAACGTAAACGCGGAAAAGTCCGCTTTGGCGGAAAAACGTTTACTATTTATAAAGGAAAAAAAATAGAGTCTTCAAATTTAGAAGACAATGTAGAGTGAGCAGCAGATCATACAATAAAAAGCACTAGTGACATTTTTAGTAATAAATTAGACCGGCTGAAATAGTCGGTCTAACTTATTTTTAATAGTTTATTTTTTAAAGTGTAATATTATCAATCTCAACGCATTGGCTACTTAATTTCAACTCGCTGAGAGCGCATAACAATCTCGTCATTTAGCTCAATACCCAACCCTGGCTCTTCTGATACTTCAAAGAAGCCGTTTTTAGGCTGTGGATCTTGCAAACATAACTCGCGGTTCCATTTTTTAATCGCATAAGTATGGTGCTCATGAATTAAAAAGTTAGGGATAGCCGTTTCTAAATGCAGTGATGCTGCGGTTGCAACAGGGCCGCCACATACGTGAGCTTGAATTCGCACATCAAAAATATCAGCGTAGTCACATACTTTCTTAGTTTCGGTAAAACCACCGCACAAACCAATATCTGGCTGTAGAACATCAATACTTTGATCTTCTAAATATGGGCGCACTCCCCAGCGGTTATACAGACGTTCGCCACCAGCAATAGGCACATTAACTTTATCTGCTACTTTTGCGTGTAATGAGTGGTTTAGGTAGTTAACTGGCTCTTCAAAGTACATACAGTCAAATTCTTCTGCAATTTCACCCAACTGAATGGCTGTTGTCACGCCTGGTAAACTGTGGCATTCAAAAATAATATCCACTTCATCGCCTACTGCTTCGCGAATAGCTTGCATGCGCGCACGGTATAACTTCATTTCAGTACGTGAGATTATTTTTGTACGATCGTAATAAGTATTGCCGTCTTTATCGTACTGAATTGGATCTACTTTAACTGCATCATAGCCTTCGGCCATCGCTTTCAAAGCAGCTTCTGCATATTCTTGCGGCTGTACTAGCGCTTTAAATTCGCTATCCCAGTCAAACTGTAATTGCGATGCGTATGTACGTAGTTTGTCGTTAACTTTACCGCCTAATAATTGATATACAGGTAAACCAAGCGCTTTACCTTTTATATCCCAAAGTGCGGTATCAATTGCGCTCATTGCAGCATATACAACTGGTCCGCCGCCTAAACCCCAAAAGCTCTCACGTAACATACGTGACCATAGTTTTTCTGTTTGAAAAGGGTCGTGGCCGATTAAAAAGGCGTCGGCCATTTCTTTAATCATAGCAGCGGCTGCACTGTGGCCTAAATCGTAAGCAAGGCCTGCCTCGCCAACACCACTAATACCTTCGTCAGTATGAATACGTACAAATACAGGTGTCCAAGAAGGCCTATCAGGACAGTGAATATCAAATACTTCAACGCGATTTACTTTCATTAAAATTCCTTATTAACCGCTATGGGTTATTTTGCAAAACTAGAGTCAAGTCGGTACGCTTTACGCAACATCGCAGGCCACGCAAGTTGCCCGCCAGTGCTGCCGCTGTGTACTACGTTTGCTTGATTATAAATATTGTCGATTATAGGCTGCGGCACTTCAATAACCTCTTGCGAGCTTGATTGTAGCGCTAATTGAATTTCGCATGCGCGCTGTAAATCATAAAAGCGCATAAACGCATCACCTACCGTTGGGCCTACCGTTAAGCCACCGTGGTTTACCAATAACATATGGTTAGTGCTGCCCAAATCATCTTGCAGTACTTTTCGTTCATCGTCGTTTACTGCAAGCCCTTCGTAGCCATGATAAGAAAGCGATGGCAGTGAAAACATTGAATATTGGCTAAGCGGTAACAAACCATTTTTTTGTGTAGCGACTGCGATTGTTTCTTTAGTATGAAGGTGAATAACACAATGAGCGTCTTCGCGTACCTCGTGAATCGCACTGTGAATAGTAAAACCAGCTGGATTAATACTAAATGGCGTATCGTCAATAATGTTGCCGTCTAAGTCGACCTTCACTAAATTAGAGGCAGTTACTTCATCAAAGGTTAAACCAAAGGCATTCACTAAGTAGTGGTCGGTGCCAGGCAAACGTGCTGATAAATGCGTATAGATTAAATCCCCCCAACGAAAGTGCTCTACCAGTCTATAACATGCGGCTAAATCAACACGAAGTTGCCACTCTTGTGCTGATACTTTATTTTTTAAATCGAGTTGGGGTAAATCAAACATAATAAGCCTTTTAAAACGTACATTATCAATCTGTACGAACAGATGTTTAGAAGTCTAAAGCAGTCTCTATTTTATAGCAAACACCAAACAAAACAGCCACACTATTGTGTGGCTGTTTATAAAGCTAAAATACCAATTGCATTCAAATGGTATAATTGCGTAAATTATTTTACGTTAGCGAGGTAATCTGCAATTGCGTCAAACTCTTCATCTGTTACCGTTGCAACCATTGCTTTCATGGCCATGGTCATACCGTTGTTACGTGCACCTGATTTAATGTCTTTCATTTGCGCTACTAAGTAGTCTTTATTTTGACCATTTAGCTTAGGGTACATACCCATAATTGGTGCTTTACCTTCAGCGCCATGACAGGTTTGACAATTTTTAGCGGTATAAAGTGCAGCGCCATCAGCAGCAGCTGCATTAAACGAAAAGCTTGCAGCTAAAGTAATACCCGCACCTAATAGTAGTGTTTTCATCTTGCTCATTGTATTTACTCTTCTTTTTTGACGGTTAGAAAAAACTGTTCTATTGATTGTAGTAAACAATCAAATAAAAAGCATACGTACGAAACGACGCTAGACGATCAACTTAACCAAAAACTGCTAACCCGTTTCTACTCATTTATCTTAACAAACAAAAATGAGCTTCCCCTTAATGGGGTATTACCAAACTATATCATCTGGTACTTCAAAGTCTGCATATGGGTCGTCTTCATCTTTTGGCTTGTTTTCAGGCTCTACATGAAAAACAATATACTTTTCGTCAACTTCAGCCACTTTACGCGCTGGTTCATCGTCTAAAACGTAAAATTGCCCTTCTAGTACACAGATAGCTAAACGACCACCCGATAACGCTTTTTGCGTTTTCTCGTTCACATCGATATTTTTTACTTTGTTTTGATAAGTAAAATTAAATGTGCGCTCACCACGAATAGCGTCTTGGTTGTGGTGCTCTAAAATTTGTTTAACACGCGCTTCTTGTTCGCGCTGCTTTAAGCTAACTTGGCGTGTTTGGTTAAGCTCTTCAGCCTTTTTTTGCTGCTCTAGCTTGGTTTGTTGGATGTGCTTTTGCAGATCACTTGGGTTACTAGTAGCCCCTTTCTTTTGCTTTTTTTGTTGCTTACGTTTTTCTGATTTAGCAACTTTAGCATTATGCGATGTTGTTAATCCTGCTTGAAGCAATTGGTCTTGTAATGAACCCATGGCTTTGTTCCACTAAAAACTAATATTAAGGTTATTTTAATCACCAACGAGTCTAAATAACAGCGCTATCGACATTAATCTAACAAACTAGTTAAAACAAACCATGATATAGCGCAAAGAGCGTGCTTTTAATTATGAATTAAAAGCAATTTTTAATACAATGCCGCCTAACCAATCAGCAAATGTACAAGGCATATAATGCGTTTACCTCATCTACTCGTTTGCTCAGTATTTATATTTTTTGTACTTTATGCGCCACAGCCCTTACTCAGTCTTTTTGCGAATGAGTTTAATGTAGTCCCTGCGGTAGCTGGCAGCTTAATGACCGCAACTATGCTACCCTTGGCCATTGCACCACTTGTTTATGGTGTACTTTTAGCAAAACGCAACCCATTACTCGTATTGCGTATTGCAATGGTATTTTTAGGACTTAGTAGCCTGCTTTTCATTTATGTACCGAGCTTTGAACTTTTACTCTTGGTTAGATTTCTACAAGGTTTAACGCTTCCAGCAGCTTTAACAGCAATGACTAGTTATATAGGCATGAGCTACAGCGCAGATGCCCTTCAAAAAAATATGACTCTGTATATTGGTAGCAGTATAGTTGGAGGTTACTTTGGCCGCGTACTCGCCGCTTTGTTTAGCGATTTGTGGCATTGGCAAAGTTTTTATTATGTTATTGCTTTTATGCTTATTTTTTTGGCTTTAACAATTAAGCATTCTCGCTTTTCAAACCCAGCTACACCGTCGCAGCTCCCCCCTCTAGATTACCTTAAACAACTTAAAGAAGGTGCTGTACTTAAAGTGTATGGCGCCGTTTTTTGTATGTTTTTTTGTTTCGCTGCACTACTTAATTACTTACCGTTTATATTACAAAACACGTTTTTAATTACCAATACTCGTGACATAGGTTTAGTTTACAGTGGTTATTTAATTGGTGCACTCGCCTCTATTACTGCACCTTGGTTGCTTAAAAAAACACCTTCAGCTTGGCATCTTTTAGTCGCTGTATTTAGTTTTTATAGTGTGAGTATCATTTTATTAATGAGCCACCAACTTAGCTTATTTTTAATCGCATTTACTTTGTTTTGTGGGGCAATGTTTGTAATCCATTCAACTGCAGCGCCGCTCGTTAACAAAATAAGTAAAGCCCCACCAAGCGTAACCAATGGCGGGTATGTATCATTTTATTACAGTGGTGGTGCATTAGGGTCGTTATTACCCGGTGTGGTATACCAACATTATGGGCAAACAGCGTTTATGTTTACGCTGCTTGCGGTTTGCTTATGCGGTTTATCGTTAATTGTGTGGGCTTATTTTGAGGGTAAAAATACAACTCGCGGTTGATGCTTTGTGTAATTAAAAAAAGTTTCTAAGTCAGCCTTGCTAAGCAACCATGTTTGGGTATTTTCAAATGGATGACAATGGAACAAATCGCCACCCCAAATATCTTGGTCAACCCATAAGCTCACTTCGTTTTGCTTATCATTTAAAAGAGCCAACATAGATACACACCCAGGAGCCACTTTTAAATATTTAGCTAGCCGCTCACTTGATGCAAACCCTAAGCGTGAAAGACCTTGCTGCTTTGACAATACCTTTAAGTCGAGTTGTTTATCGTGCGCTGTAATAACTAAAAAATGTCGCTTACCCTCATTGTCACGTAAAAATAAATTTTTAAGACGTGTACCTGGGCGCTCAATCATAAACTCATCAGCCGCTAAGCTAGTATGCAGCGGCGGATGCTCTATTACATCGTAATTAATATCTAGGTGCGCTAAAAGCTCTGCTAACTTAGTTTTATCAGCCAACATATTACAAACAACGTCCTCTTAATTGCACACTCAAATCTCGCCATATAACGTCATTGACTTCGTGTTCGTTATCGCAATACTGACGCTCTTTTAGCTCTTGATTTAATAACTCAACAGCTTGGTCTTCTAGCTGCAACTTTAAAACACTCGACTCTTCAAAATGCTCTTGCTCAATATATTGCTTAACCTCACCACGACTTGGTCTGTTATTAGGACCACGGTCAAGATTAAAGTTTTCACGATGCTTAGCTTTTACTGAAACAACATAAGCAAAAATTTTATTACCTTGCGCATCTTTTTTTCATGAAACTGTTTGTTGTTTATTTCAAAAGGAGGCCCGTCACTTGACGCACAACCTGCGAGTAAAACCATCATCACTAGAACACTTTTTTTCATGTTTTTTGTCGTTTTAGTTTGTAATTAAGCCGAGTCTATCAAAATTTGTCATAAACAGTAAAAATTAGCGAAAAAATACTTGACCAAATTTATAAAAAAATTTAAAGTTCGTCCCGCTTGGAACTCAGCAGCCAAGTAATTACGTAAATCGTAATTTAGGAATGTGGGGCTATAGCTCAGCTGGGAGAGCGCCTGCCTTGCACGCAGGAGGTCAGCAGTTCGATCCTGCTTAGCTCCACCACTTTCCTAACTCCTCATCAAAAAACAAAAACTATTTTTTCGTAGTGTTAATTACTTTCTTTTCTAACTAATTTTTATAACTTTCAACTTGAGTCTTTACAACTTATTAGCTATATATAATGTCATATGTATTAATGCTTTAGGCTTATCATGGACACCCCTAAGCGCTCAACGTTAAAAAAACTTGCTGTTATTGGTTTGACTGCTGGCGCGATTATGCAAGCTCCTTATGTTTTTGCCCGAAAAAAAGTCACTTTAAGAGTCCTTGGTACACATGTCACATTACAAGATGCTATTCGAAAACAAGCGATGAGCGACTTGGGTATTAATATCGAATTTACACCCGCAGGCAGTGCAGCCGTTTTACAAAGAGCGTCAATGGCCCCAAGCTCCTTTGATCTATACGAACAATGGTCAAATAGCATAAATGTGCTGTGGAATGCAGGCTCTATACAGCCAATAGAAAAAAAACGACTCACTTACTTTAATGAAATTAACAACCTTACTAAAACAGGAAAGCTCACCGAAAATGCAAATATTGGTGCAGGCGATGCTCCGTATAAATTATTAAATGTCCAACCCGATGGTACATTAAGCGAGCACGAAAGCGATCACATAAGCTTTTTGCCTTATGTGCACAATGTTGACTCTTTTGGTTACAACACTGATTTCATCAAACCAGGTATAGCTTACGAAACAGAAAGCTGGAGTTGGCTATTAGATGATACGAACCGAGGAAAAGTAGCCATTGTAAATGCCCCTACTATCGGATTATTCGATTTGGCCTTAGCTGCACAAAGCAAAGGCCTCATAAAATTTAATAATATCGGTTCAATAACGCGTTCAGAAATGGATCGACTCTTTAGTATATTACTTGATTTTAAACGCCAAGGTCACTTTAGTGGGTACTGGAACTCTGTGCCAGAATCAATCGAGTTTATGAAGAGCAAACGTGCGCATATAGAGAGCATGTTCTCACCAGCAGTAGCCGCGCTTAATAGCCAAGGTGTTAATGTGCGCTTTGCCGCTCCAAAAGAGGGTTACAGAGGCTGGCACGGTGTGATGTGCTTATCGTCACAAACACAAAATAGCGTTAAAGATGCTGCTTACGATTATATGAATTGGTGGTTATCAGGTTGGCCGGGGGCTTTTATAGCTCGTCAAGGTTATTACATTAGCAACCCTGAACGCTCAAAGCCACTACTGAGTTCTTCTGAATGGGACTACTGGTACGATGGTAAAGCAACTGAAATAGACTTACGAAATACCAACGGTGATATAACGATAAAAGCAGGAGAGGAACGAAATGGAGGTAGTTATCTCAAACGTTTCAGTAATGTTGCAGTATGGAACAGTGTTATGCCAACCTACGATTACAGTTTGCAAAAATGGCATGAGTTAATTAGTCGCTAATGAAAATTCGTTCGATAAAATCAAAAATAATTTTAGCTTTGTGCTTACTTATGAGCTTATTAGTACTGCAAAGCTATTTATTTAATTATTCACAAAAATCATTATTAAACTTACAAAAAGCACAACACAATGCACTGATGCAAAATGAAAGTGTAACGCGTTTAGAAAACGATGTTATTTCACTGCAAAGTCAGGCGATTGCTTATGTTGATAAAGCAAATCAAAATACAATCGAAAAATTCGACCTTTATTTAAATGAAGCAAATAAAAACCTCAATCTCTTAAAAAGCAATTCTGTAGAGCATTCTTTAGAGTATCAAAGTGCACTAAACAGACTTGGTGACTACCTAAGTAACTATCAAGACACGTTCAATCAAATTGTGATGAATCGAACTAAACGAGAGCAACTTTACATAACGCAATTTAAACAACCTATTACAGATCTAAAAATACAGATAACGAAATTAGAAACGCAAGCTTCCCCTAAAAGCAAAGCTATTTTTAGCGATATATTGCTTACTATAAGCAACCTAGAGCACGCGGTAGTAAGTTACCTGTATAAACCTAATTTTGACGAAGCACAAAATGTTAATAAAAACCTTGAGCATTTACACTCAAAATTAGCGAAAGCACCTAGCATAAGCAGTGTCTCCATGAACACGATTACAAACTTAAAGAAAGCTTACAGCCAATTAATGCTGCTGACACGTAGCTACACTTTTTCGATTAATGTTGTGCTTACTGGTATTGAAAACGAATTACTCTATTTAGCTAATCAAGTCAAAAAAACTGAAAAACTGAAATTTAATGAAACTGAAAAACAGCTCAGCTCCCACCTAATAAGCTACACAGAACAAGCGAATTTATTCGCTTTATTAATTACGATTATTGTTATATCAGTCGGCTACTTTATTTTTAGATCGGTCATTAAACCAATTACTCAGTTAACCACTTTACTAAACGATATGAGTAATGAAAAACAAGTTACGCTCAATAAAAACCATCATAATCAAAGCGAGATATCCGCAGTAATAAAAGCAGCAAATATGTTGTATCAAAAAAATCAGCAAACCAAAGAGTTACTGATTGAAACGCAGGCGTTAAATATCCAAATGGAGACTATGAACAAAGAGCTTACAGTTGCGATAGCACAAGCCGAAAGTGCTAACAAAACAAAAAGTGACTTTGTGGCAAATATGAGTCACGAGCTGCGAACACCAATGAATGGCGTATTAGGTATGCTACAGCTTTTAAGAGACAGTACTTTACCTACTAAACAGCAACATTACGCAGACAAAGCATATTCAAGTGCACATAATTTACTGCATATCCTGAATAATATTTTAGATTTTTCTAAACTTGAATCAAAAAAAATAAAAATAGAAGAAATACCATTTACTCTCGACTCTATTGTAAAAAACACGGGCAATTTATTTAAAGATACCGCGAATCAAAAAGGCTTAGCACTTGAATTTAATCTACATGCTGACCCACATTTAGAGCTGATAGGGGATCCATTTCATCTGAACCAAATCATCAATAATTGCGTCGGAAACGCAATAAAATTCACTGAACATGGGAAAATTCAGTTAATTGTAGAAACAATATCCCAACAAAAAAACATAATTGATTTAAGGTTTTGTATTAAAGATACAGGCGTAGGAATTGAACCTGAACAGGTCGAGAAAGTATTTAACTCTTTTTATCAAGGTGATGCTTCTATTACTCGCAAATACGGTGGCACGGGGCTTGGGTTAACTATTAGCCAACAATTTACAAAAGTACTCGGTGGAAAAATTCAAATTCGAAGCGAAAAAGATAAAGGCAGTGAGTTTTATTTCACCTTACCATTTAAACTTTCACCACAACACAGACAAAAAAAACGAGCCTTACTCATTACGCCACAAAAAGAACAAGCTGCCCAACTTGTGTCTTTACTCAGCAGTGTTGGAATAACACCCGAAACAACAGAAGAGCCGCTACGCGCTCTCGCTAAAATATCTCAACCAAGCTCTCCTTTTGATATTGTCATTTTGTCATTGACGCAAGAAGAAGCCAAAAACAGTATTATTCTTCAAAAACTCACTGAAAGCAGTCAGCTATCTAAAAACAATTTAAAAATCATCATAATAATTACGGATACCGATCAGCCTCACACCCAGCCAACACAAAAAAATGTACATATTATAAATAACAGTTACAAACAGTCGGATATCTTAAAATTACTTGCATCTGAAAGCAAAGCAAGCATCACCCCAAAGCCTGATAACTTGATTAAATTTACTGGTATAAAAGCACTCATTGTTGACGATAACCCTCTGAATATAGAAATCACCTCTGCAATGTTAAAAAAATTAGATCTAGACATTGTAACGGCAATGAACGGGCTGGAAGCCGTTGAGTGTGTTAAAAACAATATATTCGACATTATTTTTATGGATATTCAAATGCCAGTAATGGATGGTATTTTAGCCACCAGTAAAATTAGAGAAAATGGTGAAACGCTACCAATAGTTGCATTAACCGCGGCAGTACTTCCTGAGGATAAAAAGGCAGCTATTGATGCAGGTATGAATGACTTTTTAACCAAGCCCCTCATTTTTGATATGCTATTTCAAAGCCTTGAAAAGAATTTATCAACGCCCCAAAGTGGTTTACTCATTAATATCCCTCTAGCACTTGATAACTTAGATAATAATGAACGTTTGCTAAATAAATTGATTACACAGTTCGCGATAGACTATGAAAACTTTATTGTAAAGTTTCAAAAGCTACAAGAAACTAATAATAATATTGAACTTGCTCGCCATGTTCATGCAATAAAGGGTTTAGCGGGCACTTTAGGATTAGAAGTTTTAGAGCAGCTAGCTAAAAAAATTGAATCTCAAATACGCAATAAAGAAGTTGTTTCATTTTCACTGTTTAGTGAGCAATTTGTAATTACTTTGCATGCAATTAAACAGTATCTAACAACTCAACGCCTTAGCGAAGATGTCAATTTAGAGGGCAATGAAAATGCAAGCGAACTTACAACCCTTATTGATAAAATTTATGAATTAACAATTAACTCAAAGCCAATTCCTAGCAGCTTAGTAAGAAGCTTAAATGGCTTCACTTTGAAATCTCCCCATCCTTTACTCGGACTTAAGTCGGCAATAAATCAATTTGACTATCAATTAGTATTAGAGTTGATAAGCCAATTTCGTGATGACAATTTAAATTAGCCAAGCGTAAAAAACTAAGCTAGATTAGATATTAAAGACTCAAAAGGATTGAATGTGCATTCGATGTATCCGGCTAAAAATATTAGTGAAGCTCAAGATAAAAAACACAAACCCTTAGTGTTAATTGTTGATGATGAGCCAAATAATCTTCATGTATTAGTTGAAGGGTTACTTGCTGACTATGACGTAAGAGTATCTATTAGCGGCGAACAAGCCCTAACTTTTATAGAATCAACACGCCCTGATTTAATTCTGCTTGATATAATGATGCCGGGTATGGATGGCTATGAAGTATGTGAAATATTAAAATCACGCCAAAATACCAAAGGAATCCCCATTATTTTTGTGACAGCACTGACCACTGAAGACTCAGAAGAACATGGGTTTGAATTAGGTGCTATTGATTATATCCACAAGCCTTATAAACTTGCTTTAGTAAGAGCCAGGATTCGTACTCACATAACATCTCAGGGTATGTTAGACCGACTTATAGAGAAGAACTTTGACCTGCACGATAAGCTCCTTGAAATAGAATCTCTAGCACAAGAATTAAGTGAAAGAGAAGAGGAGCTTAAGCAATTATCATCTAAACAAAAGCTTTTCTATCAGGCGTTGGTGAGTACTGCCGATGGTGTTGTTATTACTGATTCCGATGGTAAAATAATTGCTGTTAACCCTTCCTTTTGCCGTATCACAGGCTTTACTGAAGCCGAAGCGCTAGATATTAAGTTACATAAACTAAAACAAAATAACCAAGCAGGTATAAGCTTCAATAATGTTTGGCAACACGCTAACAAAGCCGGTTATTGGAGCGGAGAGCTCGTTACGCGTCGTAAAAATGGTGAGCTATACCCTGAATTACTGACACTAAGTATGGTAAAAGGTGAACAAGACACAAATATTCATTTCATTGGTGTATTTAGTGATATTTCGAGTTTGAAAGTAACCCAAGAACGCATTGACTACCTTACTTGGCATGACGAGCTAACCGCTTTACCTAACCGAAACGGTTTTCTAAAGCAGCTAGAACAACAATTACAGCGATGTTCTTTAGACAATAACTACGCTTATATTTATATAATAGACATAGACAGCTTTCACTCAATTAATGATGGCCTTGGTTTGTTAGCAGGCGACAAAGTTCTTAAAGAACTTGCCAATCGTATCCATAATAAACTTGATAAAAAAGACGTTATTGCACGCTTAGGCAGCGATGAATTTGCCGCTTTGAGTAGTGTTGACAAAGGCGTTGGTCGACTAAGATCACAAGAAATTGCAGAACATAAGGCACAAGAGTTATTAAGAGTTATTAACGAGCCTTTCATAATTGATGATCAACAAATAAGTATTACAATTAGCATCGGCACCTATATTTTCCCTAGAGAAGATCAGTGGGAAAATGCGATTGAAACGATCAGAAACTGCGAAGCTGCTTGTTATAAAGCAAAAGAAAAAGGCGGTAATAGAGTCACTTTCTTTGATAACTCTTTTGGTGAACAGGCAAAGCGCCGCTTTGAAATTGAACAAGACTTACGAAAAGCAATATCGCAAAATGAATTAACACTTTATGTTCAGTCTCAATTTGATAGTCAGCAAAAGTTAAAAGGTGGCGAAGTGCTCTTACGGTGGATGCATCCTGAGAAAGGCTTTATTAGCCCCGCTGAGTTTATTCCTATTGCTGAAGAGTCAGACATTATTTATGAACTAGACTCATGGGTACTTACAAATTCTTTGTCGCTTATTCAACAGTTAGATGATCGTCATTCAACACTGAGCTTATCGGTAAATATTAGTGGTAGACACTTTCATGAAGCACGTTTCCTATCATTATTAAAAACTAAAATAGAGTTTTACGAAATAAAACCAAACCAGTTAACTATCGAAATTATTGAAGGCACCTTACTCAATCACATAGAGTCCGCCATTGAGGCGGTACAATACCTAAAAAACTTAGGTGTTCGTGTATCCATTGATGACTTTGGTACGGGTTATTCAAGCCTTACCTACCTCAAACAATTGCCTATTCAAGAATTGAAGATAGACCGCTCATTTGTGTTTGATGCGCCGACTGATAACAACGATAAATTAATTATTGATATGATTGTTAGCTTAGGAAAGCTATTTCAGTTGAAAGTTGTTGCCGAAGGAGTAGAGAATCAGTCCCACTTTGATTTATTCCAAGAGTACCCTGAAGTAATTATGCAAGGCTATCATTTGCATAAGCCAGAACCAGCAAGTGATTGGATAAAAAAATTAAAATAAACCACAAATACAAAAAAGCCGAGCAATGCTCGGCTTTATTACTTACATCGTTAATTTATTCACGAACTTGGCCTTCGCCATTTACTAAGTACTTCTCAGTAGTGAGTGATTCAAGCCCCATTGGACCGTATGCATGAAGCTTGGAGGTCGCTATACCAATCTCCGCACCTAGACCCAATTGTGAGCCATCAGAAAAGCGAGATGACGCGTTAACCATTACTACAGAAGCATCAACACTGCGTTGAAATAACTCTGCGGCAGTTTGATTTTTAGTACAAATCACTTCGGTGTGGTTTGAACCGAACTGTGCAATATGCTCAACTGCTGCCGTAAAGCTTGGAACAACGCGAATAGCAATTTCTAAATCTAGATACTCTTCACCAAATTCATCATCAGCTAAAACGGTTGCGTTATCAAAATATTTAGCTGCAAAACTGTCTGCATTTATTTTCACACCTTCTTGGCGTAGTACGACTGCACACAGATTTAAAAACTCATCTGCCACATCTTGATGAACAACTAAGCCCTCTAGTGCATTACAAACACCGGTACGCTGCGTTTTACCATTAAGTAGTAAGTTAAGGGCTACTTCTAGATCTGCATCTTTATCCACATATAGATGACAAACACCTTTGTAATGCTGAATTACAGGAATCGTACTGTTTTCAGTAACAAAGTTGATTAAGCCTTCGCCGCCACGTGGAATAATTAAATCAATACTTTCGCGTTGCTGCATTAACTCCATTAATAGCGCACGATCTGGATCTGGAATCACTGAAATAAGTGATACTGGTAAGTTATGCTTTTCAAGTACGCTATGCATCACACTTGCGATAGCTTGTGAACTTCTAAGTGCTTCTTTACCGCCACGTAAAATTACGCCATTACCTGATTTAAAACATAATGCACCAGCGTCTGCTGTCACATTCGGGCGTGCTTCGTAAATCATACATACAACGCCAAGAGGTACGCGCATTTTACGAATTTTGATACCGTTTGGACGCTCGGTAATATCTCGTAGCTGACCAACAGGATCATCAAGGCTTACTATAACTTCAATGCCTTGTGCCATTGATTCAATACGCTCATCGTTTAACGTTAAGCGGTCGATCATTGAGGCAGCTAAGTTATTGTCGCGTGCTGCGCTTAAATCACTTTCATTTTCTTTTATTATAAATGCTTTTTGCTCTCTTAATGCCGCTGCCATTTCAACTAATACTTGGTTTTTAGTCTCGGTATCGAGTAAAGCAAGTGTATGTGCAGCTTTAGCTGCCTGACGTGAAATGTCCGTAATTAAACTCATGACTTCTCCAATAATGCGATATGTTTTTCAGATATAACTGGTCCAATTGAATCCTGCATTTTTTCGCTGAATTCACTCTGTTCGTTGTCTGCAATAAAGTTTAACAAACAGCTACTATAATTTGCGGTCGCTTTAGCTAGACGCGTACCGTCTTCACTTCGTACTAAAATGGTATCACCGATAGCAAATTCACCGTGTACTTCAACGATCTCATCGCCGCGAATACACCCAGTTTCACCTTCTAATGACTCATCAAACGACCCATCAACAACAACTTCACCTTGCTCGTTTGCTGTATGTGTCATCCAATGTACAGAATCTTGCATTGGCTTTTCGTATGGCGAAAAAATAGTACCTGGATTTTCTCCAGCTAATAATCGAGTAAATGTTTCTTCTTTAAAGCCATTAATAATATAAGTGGCTATACCGTGTGATGTTGCCTTTTCCGCAGCCTCTATTTTAGTTTTCATACCACCTGTGCCTACAGCACTCGTAGCACATCCTGCCATAGCATAAATAGATTCATCAATTGATTTTATTTCAGGTAATAAAACAGCATCGTCGTGCAAATTAGGATTTTTATCATATAACCCATCAACATCCGAAAAAATCAGTAAAGCATCTGCATCTGCTGCAGCGGCAACCATAGCGGATAAATTATCGTTATCACCTACTCGTAAATCGTCTGTTGTCACAGCATCATTTTCATTGATGATTGGTAGCACACCGTGCTCAAGTAACGTAAATACGGTTTCCCGAATACTTTGATAACGCTCATGATCACGTAAATCACCATGAGTTAGTAGTAATTGCGCAGATGGAAAGTCGAAAAAACGGTCCCACATGGCAATCATTTCTGTTTGGCCTGCTGCCGCCATTGCCTTTTTCATTACAACTGAACGTGGTTTATCTGATGGAAACAAGTGCGCGCCAGCCGCTACCGAACCAGACGAAACTAGGATCACCTCAATACCACGCGCACGGCAACGAACAATAAACTGTGCGATGGTTAATATATAACGTGAACGGCAGCCATCGTGATCCGGTGCAATTAAAGCGCTGCCTACTTTAAGTACAATGCGTCGCCAATTTAACTTTTGCATAAATGCTCAACTTTCCATTTTATTTGCGCTCACTACTCGTGAGCTAAAACTAAGTAGCTAGGTATAAAACCTTGCTTCGAATTTATTTATCGTTTGACAGCACTTTTAAACGCACACAAAAAGGCCAAATCTAAAACGTTGTTTTAAATTTAAGCTCAGATATAAAGTAGCACCCACCCAGTGTTATGAGCAGTACCAATAAGAAAGTTTAAAAGTGTTGTTTATGCATCGCTGTAAAAAGCTGTGTGTGGCTTTTCTATTAACAACATACATAGAGCCTCTAGAGTCTGATACACCAACAGATAGGGTGAAGACTCAAGGACCGAGATTTAATCGCCACGATGGGGATTAAATATTGAAAAGTAATAGTTCAACTCAAACCTTTATTTGTTAAAAAAAAATAAACAAACTTGTCCAGTAAAACCATACTTAAGAATTCGGAAAATAAAATTTTAACGTTCAGATACTAATTTAGTATCCAAAACATGATTATAAGCAGTAAAAATGACCGTAGTATTAACGTTCTACTATTTCAACCAACAATCTTAATTAGATAACTAATAATTCGAACTCGAAGTATAATACGCTAAATTACACAGTAAGATCAAGGCTAAAATTCAAACAGAGCTATTACACATTAATAATAAAATATATATTTTCATTATAAATCAACAAGATAATAGTAGTTAATGTGCTTTTATAAAGTCTTTGCATCCAAGATCCAAAATTAAAGATCACTAATCTTTTATTAGCAGCTAAAATTGATTAGTAATATTTGAATTTCCCGTGTATACCCCTGTATTAATAATTAACAAAAGTTATACTTTTAAAATATATCGTCATAAATAAGGAATTCTTAATCTATGTCAGCAATTTATATAGCCGGTATCGCACTTTGCTCTGTACTTGCCCAGTGGGTCGCGTGGGCATTTAGAGTACCCGCTATTCTTTTTTTATTGCTTACTGGTCTTTTACTTGGGCCATTTAGTGGTGTTTTAGACCCTGATGCATTGTTAGGTGATTTACTGTTTCCAGTTGTATCACTAAGCGTTGCAATCATTTTATTTGAAGGTTCACTTACTCTGCATTTCAGAGAATTAAAAGGGATTGGAAAAGTTGTAAGAAACCTTTGCTCAATCGGCATGCTTACTACCTGTATTATTATTAGCCTAAGCGCCTATTGGTTACTTGAGCTTAATTGGCGTGTAGCTGCAGTATTAGGTGCAGTGCTAGTTGTAACAGGCCCTACTGTGATAGCACCGCTATTAAACTCAATGCGCCCAACACAAGACATTGACCGCATACTACGCTGGGAAGGTATTGTAATAGACCCAATCGGCGCATTGTTTGCTGTATTAGTATTTGAAGCCGTAATGCTTGTAGGCCAAGGCGAAGTATTTAGCCACACTATTATTGCTTTAGTTAAAACCCTCGGCGTTGGTTTAAGTATTGGTGTTGCTGCAGGCTGGCTAACAACACTATTAATGCGCCGCGAATGGCTACCATTTGAATTACATAAGTTTGGAATTTTAGCGTTAGTACTCATTAGTTTTTCTGTATCAAACTATTTAAGCCATGAATCGGGTCTTTTAGCTGTGACAGTATTTGGCATTTGGCTTGCTAACCAAGACGATTTAGAAATAGATTCTGTACTGGAGTTCAAAGAAGACTTGTCGATGATATTAATATCAACGCTGTTTATTTTACTTGCAGCACGCTTACAGCTCTCTGATTTAATGATGCTCGACAGCGATGTATTTATATTTTTAGCCATCGTACTTTTTGTTGCACGCCCATTATGTATTGCTATTTCGACCTTTGGTACTGACCTACCAATGAAGTCTCGCTTGGTACTTGCTTGGATAGCTCCACGCGGTATAGTCGCCGCTGCCGTTGGGTCGGTATTTGCGCTTAGTATGATGGAGTCTGGTGTTGCTGATGCTGAAAAAATGGTACCTCTCATATTTACAGTAATTATAATTACCGTTGTACTACAGAGCTTAACTGCGATTCCTGTTGCTAAACTTTTAGGTGTACGCCAACCGTCGCCAAATACGATTTTGATTATTGGTGCAAACCATGTTGCACGTGCCATTGGCCGAGGCTTAAAAGATCAAAATATTCCTGTTCATTTATCAGACCCAGCATGGGAAAACTGTAGAATGGCACGTATGGATGGCTTAGCGTGTTATTACGGTAACCCGCAATCGGAGCACGCCGAACGCTATTTACCACTAACTACTATTCGCAGTGTACTAGCACTCTCACCTAATCGTCATCACAACGCGTTGGGCGTCCAATATTTTTCTCACTTACTTAATGAGAAAAATGTATTCTCATTGCGCTCTTCAACGTCGCACGCAAAAGCAAATAAAGACAGCGCAACGTTTTTATCACGACAAATACTTTTTGGTGACGAAGGGTCATATGCACGCTTAAGCAGCATTATAGCTAAAGGTGGTAAAGTTAGTTCAACACGTATTTCTGATGAATTTAGCTGGGAGCAATATCTAGAAATGAACCCTGAGGCTATACCACTGTTTATTCTCATTGGTGATAAAGACAGTGATGAGGATACACCAATTAAGCTCAGACCGTTTACAATCAACATGGAAAAACCGCCGCAAGAAGGCGAACGCGTTGTTGCATTACAGCCGCCTAAAATGTCAGTTTTAAAAGACCCGCAAACAAAGGCTAAAGAAGACAGTTAAATACTTTTACAGTCTGTAAAAACTAAAAAACCCTAACTTAAAAAGTTAGGGTTTTGTTTTTTAAAGCCATTAAATAGGAAGACGAGCTCGAGCAACCACACTTGCTGGCATTTTTTCAGCTAATTGAGTAAGTGATTGTTCAATTTTTTGATGGGTTGCCTTATCTGCCACCATAGAGTTAAACAACCATCGATACGCATCTTCAAAGTCTCGTGGACTACCAAAGCCATCATTAAATAATTTAACCAAGCGCAATTGAGCTTTTAAATTGCCTTGCGATGAAGCTTCACGTAAATACGTAATTGCCATCGTTTTATCTTGTTGCACTAATCGGCCAGTGTCGTAGTAACGTCCTAGTTGCTCTAATGCTGCCGCTAAGCCCTGCTGAGCAGCTTTACGCATATAATACACACCTAACTCTACATTTCGATCAACGCATACGTTATAAGCCAGCATATCGCCATATAAAAACTGATAAGACGGTAACGCCATTTTATTGGCTCGTGCTTCTATATCTTGCACTAACTGGCAATCATCAGCCTTTACGCGCTGTAAATGGACATTTTTATTTATCAATGCAATCAACTCAGGCTCAGTGTACAACGGCACAGCAGCAGATGTTTCCTCAGCTAAGCTATTGCCACTTATGAGTAAAGAGAGTGATGTTAGCGATATTGCCAACATTGAATTACAAAATAATAAACGCATATTCGCCACATATAAAAATAATATCTACAAAATACTATACAAAGATCGTTCCAAAGTGAATTTTAGGCACAAAAAAAAGCTGCACTAGGCAGCTTTTTTTAATCTAATAGTAATTACGCAAACGGGTTGCGAAGTACCATAGTCTCTACACGATCTGGGCCTGTAGAAATAATATCAATTGGAACACCCGTAATTTCTTCAATACGCTTGATGTAGTCAATTGCAGCTTTTGGTAAACCGTCAAGACTTGTTACACCAACTGTGTTCTCTGACCAACCTGGCATCTCTTCGTATACTGGTGTTACTTTATCGTAACCTTCAGCTGCTAATGGCGTTACGTTAGTAACTGTACCATCTTCGAGCTTGTAACCAATACAGATTTTAAGTGTTTCTAAACCATCTAAAACGTCAAGCTTAGTTAAACAAAAACCTGAAATACTGTTGATTTGAACTGCACGGCGCATAGCCACTGCATCTAACCAACCAGTACGACGAAGTCGACCTGTTGTTGCGCCAAACTCATGGCCTTTATCGCCTAAATGCTTACCAACTGGATCTTGTTTATCAAGACCATCGTAAAGCTCTGTAGGGAAAGGACCTGAACCAACACGTGTCGTGTACGCTTTAATAATACCTAGAACGTAATCAAGGTTTAATGGACCAAAACCTGCACCCGTCGCAACGCCACCAGCGGTAGTATTTGAAGACGTTACATAAGGGTAAGTACCGTGATCGATATCAAGTAACGTACCTTGTGCACCTTCAAATAAAATGTTTTCGCCTGCTAAACGCGTTTGATCTAAAAGCTCAGTTACATCTACAACCATTGCTTTTAAGATATCAGCAACAGCCATTGCATCATCAAACGTTTTTTGGAAATCTACAGCATCTACTTTGTAGTAGTTAACTAAAGTGAAGTTATGGTATTCAAGAACTTCTTTTAATTTAGTTGCAAATAATTCCGGATTAAACAAGTCACCTACACGTAAACCACGGCGCGCCACTTTATCTTCATACGCTGGACCGATACCACGACCGGTAGTTCCAATTGGCTTATCGCCACGAGCAGTTTCGCGGGCTACATCTAATGCAACATGGAAAGGCAAGATTAGTGGACATGCTTCGCTTATTAAAAGACGCTCGCGTACTGGTACGCCGCGCTCTTCAAGCATGCCAATTTCTCTCATTAGCGCTTCTGGTGATAAAACTACACCATTACCAATCACACATTTAACATTGTCACGTAATACACCCGATGGAATAAGGTGTAGAACCGTCTTTTCACCTTCGATAACTAAAGTATGACCCGCATTGTGGCCTCCTTGATAACGAACTACTAAAGATGCTTTGTCCGTAAGGAGGTCAACTACCTTACCCTTACCTTCGTCACCCCATTGGGTGCCTAATACAACAACGTTTTTACCCATTGTAAATTCACTTAGAGAAAATTAGGACGAGATTTTACCAGAAAACTAAAGTAAAGATCACCCCTGTTCAGCTTATTTTTTCCGCGTAGTTTTTTTTAAACCTAAACGATAGCTAATAACCACATAAATAACAGTAATTTAAACTATTAAATACCCATTAACAAAAAGCCCCGCAAATGCGAGGCTTTTAACTTTTAAATACTTAATGTAAAGCTTATTGAGCTTTAGCACCTTTCATATATTGGAAGAAGTCGCTATCTGGTGAAAGCACCATAACGTCTTGCTTATTTTTAAAAGTCTTTTTATATGCTTCTAGCGAGCGTACAAAACTAAAGAACTCAGGGTCTTTATTATATGCATTTGCATAAATCCCAGCAGCGTCTGCATCACCTTGACCACGTACAGAACGAGAGTTACGCTCTGCATCAGCAAGCATAACCGTTACACGGCGATCGACACCGGCACGAATAGTTTCAGCTTTTTCTTGACCTTCAGAACGATGCTCTTTTGCAACGGCAGTACGCTCAGCGCGCATACGTTGATAAATAGAGCTACTGACTTCTTGAGGTAGGTTAATTTGCTTAACGCGTACGTCGAGCACTTCAATACCTAACTCGCGTGCACTTTCAGAAGCTTGTACTAACGCCTCTTCCATTAACTCGCTACGCTCACCTGATACAATTTCGCGAATAGTTCGCGTACCAAAGTTAGTACGCAAGCCATTATTTACTTTTTGTTCAAGTAACGTTTCAGCATATTGCTTATCGCCACGAGCACGTAAGTAAAAAGTGCTAAAATCGTTTACACGCCATTTTACAAATGAATCAACAATTAAGTCTTTCTTTTCACTTGTAACAAAGCGGTCTGGCGTACCATCTAATGTTTGAATACGCGCATCAATACGTCGTACTTGGCTAAAAAATGGTACTTTAAAGTGTAAACCAGGGCTGTAAACAACAGCACTGTCTTCACTGTCTTTTTGTACTTTGCTAAATAGCAAAACAATTGCTTTTTGCCCTTCAGGTACAACAAAAACTGACGAGAAAGACATCACAATGGCAGCTAATAGTATTACTAAACTAAAGTTTTTCATTATGCTTATCTCCCTTCATTAAAGCGATCATTGTTAAAGCGGTCATTACCACCATTAACAGTGCTATTGCGTGATGTATTCACTTTATTACGTAAATCTTGAATATCACTTGAGCTTGGTAGAGCAACACGTGTTGCTGTGCCTTGCTTATCCATGATCTTATCAAGCGGTAAATAAATCATGTTATTACCACCTTTAACATCAACCAATACTTTAGAACTACTCCCTAACACTTCTTCCATTGCATCAATGTATAAGCGCTCACGAGTAACTTCTTTAGCTGCTTGATATTCAGGTAATAACTTTTCAAACCGAGCCACTTCACCCTGTGCTTCTAAAGTTATACGCTCTTGGTAACCTTCAGCTTCCTGCGTCATACGTGTTACTTGACCACGTGCACGAGGCTCAATTTCACGGGCGTAGGCCTCTGCTTCACGAATGAAACGTTCTTCATCTTCTTGTGCAGCAATTGCATCATCAAATGCATCTTTAACTTCAGTTGGCGGACGAGAATCTTTAAAGTTAACGTCAGTTACAATTAAACCCAAGTTATATGGTTCGATAATCTTATTAAGCTCATCCCATGTATTTTGACGAACAACCTCACGGCCATTAGTCAAAACTTGGTCCATTTTGGCATGGCCCACAACATAGCGCAGTGCACTATCTAAAGCTTCTTCTAAACTGCTATCAGCATTAGTTACACTAAATTTGTAAAGGTATGGGTCAATAACTCGGTATTGCACCTGAAACTCAACGCTTACTACATTTTCGTCTTCAGTTAACATAAAGCCAGTAGCTGATAGTGAACGAACTGCTTCAATATCGACTGGGATCACTGTTTCAATAAACGTCATTTTCCAACGCAGACCTGGATCTGCAATTCGGTCATATTTGCCAAATTGAAGAACCACACCACGCTCGGCTTCTTTTACCGTGTAAATACCACTTAACGCCCATACAATAACGGCGATAATAAGTATAAATGAAATACCGGCTCCGCCAAGTCCACCACCGCTACCATTGCCGGATTTTTTCCCGCCAAATAAGCCGCCGAACTTGTTACTAAATTTACGGAACACCTCGTCTAAATCAGGTGGGCCTTGATCACGTCCGCCTTTATTATTCCACGGATCTTTGTCATTGCCATTATTACCCGGTTCATTCCAGGCCATAGCTATACTCCATTGTTATCTAAATAAATTAGGAAATTGTGTTAAATCTAACAAATCTACCGCGTTTCTCATACAAAAACCGACATTTAAACGTCAATTTTTAATTACGGCTGATAAAACCAGCAATTTCAGGACCAAATTCTTTAATTAAACGATTCCACTCAACCATAGGCATTCTAACATCTAACAGCCAATTACCTTGATCATCAAATCGCTCTTCATGCACTGCATTTAAACTAAATAATGCAGCCCTTAGGCGACCATACAATGGCGTAAGAAATAAGGTTTCGTTAAACATTTTCTTAGCAAGTAACTCGCTAATGGCCTCACTAAGTAATTCACAGCCTTCACCAGTCTGGGCGCTAAGCCACACCCTTATAGGTTGTCCTTCGTCATCGCGATCAATACGGGGAGCTACGTTATCTAGCGCATCAATTTTATTATAAATTAATAGTTGTGGTACTTCATCGGCTTCAATTTCTTTAAGCACAGATTGTACTTGTTCAATATTTTCTTGAAGACGAGAGTCTGCTGCGTCAATTACATGTAGCTGTAAATCAGCTTCACGTGTTTCAGTAAGCGTTGCTTTAAAAGCCGCGACTAAGTCATGCGGTAAATGACGAATAAAACCAACCGTATCCGCTAAAATAACGGGGCCAACATCACCTAATTCAAGCTTACGTAAAGTTGGATCAAGCGTTGCAAACAACTGATCGGCCGCATATACGTCTGAGTGTGTAATACGATTAAATAACGTAGATTTACCCGCATTCGTGTAACCCACTAACGATACAGTAGGTATTTCATTACGCGTACGAGCTCGCCTACCTTGTTCGCGCTGTACAGCTACTTTAGCCAAACGCGCACGAATATTTTGAATACGAGCACGAAGTAATCGTCTGTCGGTTTCAAGTTGGGTTTCACCTGGCCCACGCAAACCAATCCCGCCTTTTTGACGTTCAAGATGGGTCCAGCCTCGAATTAATCGAGTTGACATATGGCGAAGTTGTGCCAATTCAACCTGCAGCTTACCTTCATGGGTACGTGCACGTTGGGCAAAAATATCAAGAATTAGCGTCGTTCTATCAAGTACACGACACTCACAAACGCGCTCTAAGTTACGCTCTTGTGACGGTCTAAGTTGATGATTAAAAATAACGACATCTGCATTGTGGATTTTGACAATTTCAGCTATTTCTTCTGCTTTACCGGTACCGACGAATAGTTTCGGATGTGGTGCTTGACGGCTGCCTTGCACAACCGCCAAACTACTAACACCAGCAGAGGATACCAACATTTCTAATTCATGAAGATCTTCACGATCTCCTTCTTTAGGTAAGTCGATATGAACTAAAATTGCCTGTTCGCCGGATTCATAGCGGTCAAACAAGCATTACGCTCCTAATTAAAAGTTTCCAGCTTCTGGCTCTTCAGTGCTCTCATCCCCTTGAACACCTTGGAAGTTGACTGCGCGAGCAGGTACAACTGTTGAAATTGCGTGTTTATACACCATTTGGTTTACAGTGTTTTCAAGTAAAATAACAAATTGGTCAAATGACTGAATTTTACCTTGTAATTTTATGCCATTTACCAAAAAGATTGATACTGGAATGCGCTCACGACGTAGTGCATTCAAAAATGGGTCTTGTAACGATTGGCCTTTTGCCATGTTATTATTCCTTCGTTCTAGGTGTTATTATAATTAAGTGGCTGAACTTATTTAACAAAGCTAAATTTTGTTCAACTACTACTAGCTTAGCGAACTTACTACACGATGCAAGTTTTCTTCATCACCTGTTGTTAACCAAGTAACATCAGGCCAGCTTCTCAACCAAGTTAATTGACGTTTGGCCAATTGACGTGTAGCAGCGATGCCGCGAAAAACCATTTCATCATGGTCTATCTCACCCGCAAGGTAATCCCACATTTGTCTATAACCTACACAACGAATAGAAGGCATATTGGGGTGTAAATCCTTACGTAGATATAGGGTCGAAACTTCATTTTCAAACCCCTGATCAATCATTATTTTAAACCTTTCTTCAATTCGCGCATGTAATTCACTGCGTTCTTGCGGTGCAATCGCAAATTGATGAAAAGTATAAGGTAAAGGTGGCTGTTTTTGCTTTTGCAACTCAGTCATGGTTTTACCAGTTAATCGGTAAACTTCTAAAGCGCGATTAATTCTTTGTGAATCATTTTCACTCATTTTTTCAGCTGCTTTAGGGTCAACTTTAGCTAATTCTTTATATAAATGAGGCCAGCCAAATTCTTTAGCTTGTGCTTCTAATTCTGCTCTTATTACTGCATCTGCTTCAGGCAAAGGCGATAAACCATCAATTAAAGATTTGAAGTACAACATTGTACCCCCAACCAATACAGGCACTTTACCTTGTCTATGGAATTCGTCAATTTTTTGCACTGCATCGCGCCTAAAATCTGCAACTGAATACGTTTCACTCGGGTCAAGTAGATCAATTAAATGATGTGGAGCTTTAACAAGTTCTTCTGCATCGGGTTTTGCAGTTCCAATGTTCATATCTTTATACACTAACGCTGAATCAACGCTGATTATTTCTGTATTTAAATGCTCGCACAGTGAGATAGCCAATGCTGTTTTACCAGCAGCAGTTGGACCCATTAAAAATATAACTGGTAAATTACTCAACACTGATACCTTAATCTAATTGCGTTAAATAGTGATTTAACTCTATTTTAACTGCTTTTTCGCGTAAGCGTTCAATAGTTTGCGGATTATTTTGTAAGCGTATTTGTTGCGCTAAAAATACATTGCTCAAATAAAATCGAGTTGGTACACATTTCATCTGCCACGCTAACCAGTTCTCTATATTTTCGAGTCCCGCTTTACATGCATCAAGCAGCTCACCTATTGCTGTACTTACATCAAGTAAATATAAACACGCTGGTAATTTTTTAACCATTACAAACTGTTTTTCTATTACGAGTTCAAAACCAAGTAATGTAAACCACGATTGCTGAGCCTTTGTAAGCAAGCAATCTTCTTTGTCTAGGCTTACCCGCACAGGTAACAAAAGGGCTTTCCCTTCTAAACTTCCGAACTCTTTAATTTGATTATGCCAATCATCAACTAATGCATATTTAAAATGTGAGCAATACAATTGCTGCTCTTCACTAAAGACACACACTCCTTCACTAACACTTATAATAGAAACAGCTTTTAAGACATTATCAACAGATACTGACTGGTGTTGTGCTGCAGATATATTGGCTGTATTGTCAAAATGCGCAGCGTGTTGCTCACTCACTCCTTGATAAAACGCATTTACGTCATGATGGCTCGTACTTGGTGCTGCACGGTATGCACCGCCAACACTTCTAGTACCTGAGGACGAACTTGAGCTACCAGCACTTCCAGAGTAAGAGGGCTGTAATTGCGATTTAGGGTAATCAAATACTCCATCGCTCTCTATATTATTACCGCTACTATGTGTTGGGCTTGTGAACACAGAAGAAAATTCAGTTTCAGTGCTTACTGACTCGCTAGTAAACTCCCCTTGTAATGGCACGACTACTTGCTTAATAGCTTGCAATATAAAATCATGAATTAATCGCCCTTGATGAAAACGCACTTCATGCTTAGCAGGGTGAACATTTACATCGACCTGTCGTGGGTCAATATCAATATAAATAACAAACCCAGGTAGCTCTTGCGTCCCACTCACCTCTTCAAACGCTTGGCGTATCGCATGTAAAATAAGCTTATCGCGCATCATGCGATTATTCACATAAGTGTACTGAGTAGTATTCGCTGAGCCTACAGGCAGCACCCAACCATGCAACTGTAAACCGCCTTCTCCTGATTGAATATGCAAACCTTGCTCGGCAAAGGCCTTGCCTGCAACTTGTGCTACGCGTGTTATAGCCTGAGAGGGATCAGTTTTGGCACGATACTGCCTTACTACTTTTTCGTTGTGAGTTAGTGTAATAGAGACATCAAAGCGACTAAGCGCAATACGCTTTATCAACTCATCAATATGGCTGAATTCAGTTTTTTCGGTGCGTAAAAATTTACGACGTGCTGGAGTATTAAAAAATAAATCTTTTACTTCAATGGTTGTGCCATCGGGGTGCGCTACTGGCTTTACTTGCACGGCCATGTCGCGGCCTTCTGCAAAAGCTTGCCAAGCTGCTTCTTGCTCTTTTGGTTTTGAGCTCAGCGTTAAACGCGACACAGAACTAATTGACGCAAGTGCTTCCCCTCTAAAACCAAGTGAGCAAATGTTTTCAAGGTCATCAAGTGATTTTAATTTACTTGTTGCGTGGCGAGAAAGCGCGAGCGTTAGCTCATCTTTACTTATCCCAGTGCCATTATCACGAATACGAATAAGTTTGTGGCCGCCGCGCTCTATATCTATTTGAATACGGTTAGCACCAGCATCTAAACTATTTTCGACTAGCTCTTTTACTACCGACGCTGGACGCTCGACCACTTCGCCTGCAGCTATTTGGTTGGCTAAACGCGCGGGTAATATTTCAATATTCATGGAACTTCCTAGCAAACATTGCGCTGATAATAATGACTAACTTTGCGGTATATCAAGCTCTTGCCCAATAAATAAAGTATTAGAGCTTAGTTTATTAACTTGCTTTAATTTACTGACCGTAATGCCATAACGACTTGCCAACATACTCAAAGACTCTCCAGGGCGTACTTTATGTTTTGTTGGGTATTGCGACTTTAATTTGGCAAATAAAGAATCATCAGGTGGATTTTTTAAATAATAATTTTTAATTGAAGTAAATATCGCTTTAGCTAAACGCTCTTGATGATTAGCGCTTTTAAGTAATTTTTCTTCTCGCGGGTTAGATATAAACCCCGTTTCTACCAAAATAGATGGAATGTCTGGTGACTTAAGTACAGCAAGGCTCGCGTGTTGCGGATCTTTTTTATGCAGTTTGGCAACTTTACGCAACTCTTTAACCACCTCGTCGGCTACACTTAAGCCAGTTTTCATCGAGTGGTCCATCGACATATCAAGCAATGCTTGTGCTAGATATTTTTCATTAGCGGCATCTTTCATCACATCAGCAGCACCACCTAAAAGCTCAGAGTGCTTTTCTTTATCTTCTATCCATTTACCTATTTCTGAATTAGCACGCCTTAATGATAACACCCAAACAGAGGCACCGTTTGGTCCTGGGCTTGTAAATGCATCTGCATGAATAGAAACAAAAAAATCGGCCTTTTTTTCACGAGCTCGATTAGTACGCGTATTGAGTTTTACAAAATAATCACCGCTTCGTACCATACGTGAAATCATACCGCGCTCACCGTCGATCATACGCTCTAATCGCTTTGCTATTTGCAATGTGACTGTTTTTTCGTACGTGCCTGATGGACCTATGGAGCCAGGATCTTCGCCGCCATGGCCTGCATCAATTGCAATAACAATGTCGCGTTCTTGACTTAATTGGCGATTTTTAGCCGCTGTTTGTGCAGGTGATACAACAGTTTTTGCTTGGCTCTTATTATATAAATCAACAACGAGTCTATTTTTATAAGGACCAGTAGGTGCTAAAGCAAACACAACAGGTTTTACTGGTGCGTTTAATTCAAACACTAACCGTACACTGTGCTTATTTTTAGGCTTTGAGTAGCGTAGCTTGCTCACTATTTGATGTTTTGGTGGTACACCTGGCAGTATTTTTAACTCGCTAGTATTTTCTAAATCGACCACTAAGCGGCTAGGGCTTTTTAGCATAAAATAACTAAAGTCGGGCTTGTCATTTAAATCAAACACCACACGCGTACTGTCTGGTGATGGCCATACACGTACGCTATTAATCGTATTTTTCGCCCACAGCGGCAGGCTTATGGTAATAACCATAAGGTAAATAAAGAGTTTAACTGCACCTCGACTCATTTGATAATTACTGCCTTCACTATTTTATTGTTTTTTATTTAGTTTTTCGACAATTGCTACACCGCGATCACTCGCACTATTAATAACAATTTTACGTTCGTTACCCACATAGCTTAGGGTAATATCTAAATCAGGCACAGGAATAAATTCGCCACCTTTTTCAGGCCATTCAACAACACAAATTGCATTTGCTGAAAAATAATCGCGTATTCCCATGTATTCGAGTTCTTCAGGGTCGCCTAAACGGTATAAATCAAAATGATAAACATTTGCTTGTTCAAGCTCATAAGGTTCTACTAACGTATATGTGGGGCTTTTAACCTTACCAGTATGGCCAAAGCCTTGCACTACGCCACGGGTAAACGTGGTTTTACCAGCACCTAAATCGCCATGTAAATAAATCACCGCACCTTGCTCTATAATAGCTGCAACTTGGTTTCCCATAGTAACGGTTGCCACTTCATCATTTAGGTGTGATTCAAAACTACGCGTCATTACTACCTCAAAAATTTACTTAAAAGCGCATGTTTGCCAATCATACCAGAATATTTATTTAAGGCGATAAATTGCAGTTTCAGGCATAAAAAAACCGGCCTAAGCCGGTTTTTTAAAACGCTAGAATTATAACCCTAATTTTTTCTCAAGATAGTGGATGTTCGTACCACCATTTTGGAAGTTCTCATCTGCAAGAATTCTCTTATGCAGAGGAGTATTAGTTTTAATTCCGTCAATTACTAGCTCGTTAAGTGCATTGCGCGCGCGGGCAATAGCTACGTCACGGTTTTCACCGTAAGTAATTAGCTTACCAATCATTGAATCGTAATGCGGTGGAACCGTATAGTCAGCGTAAATATGGCTGTCCCAACGAATACCTAAACCACCCGCTGGATGGAAACGGGTAATTTTACCCGGTGACGGGATAAACGTTTCAGGATCCTCAGCATTAATACGACACTCAATAGCATGACCACGAATAACAACGTCGTCTTGAGTGAATGATAATGGCTGGCCCGCTGCAATTTTTAACTGCTCTTTCACTAAATCGATACCAGTAACCATTTCAGTAACAGGGTGTTCAACCTGAATACGTGTATTCATTTCGATGAAGTAAAATTCGCCGTTTTCGTATAAAAACTCAAACGTACCTGCACCGCGGTATCCAATTTCGATACATGCACGTGTACAGCGCTCGCCAATGAATTTACGCGTTTCAGCAGTAATTCCTGGTGCTGGCGCTTCTTCAACTACTTTTTGGTGACGACGTTGCATAGAACAATCACGTTCACCTAAATGTACTGCATTACCTTGGCCGTCAGCTAATACTTGAACTTCGATATGGCGTGGGTTTTCAAGGAATTTTTCCATGTAAACCATGCTATTACCAAAGAATTGCTTAGCTTCTTGCTGTGTTAATGCAATTGAATCAATAAGTTCAGCTTCGCTGCGAACAACACGCATACCACGACCACCACCGCCACCAGCAGCTTTGATGATTACCGGGTAACCGATACGCTTAGCGATTTGCATGTTGCGTTCTTTATCATCTGATACTGGGCCGTCAGAGCCAGGAACACATGGAACGCCTGCTTTACGCATTGCTGCGATAGCAGACACTTTATCACCCATAAGACGAATAGTGTCGCCACGAGGGCCAATAAATACAAAACCACTTTGCTCAACTTGGTCGGCAAAATCAGCATTTTCTGCAAGGAAACCGTAACCAGGATGAATCGCTACAGCGTCAGTTATTTCAGCCGCAGCAATAATGCGCGGAATATCTAAATAACTTTCAGTTGCTGAAGGTCTACCAATACAGATGGTTTCATCTGCAAGCAATACATGCTTAAGATCGCGATCTGCCGTTGAATGCACAGCAACCGTTTTGATCCCAAGCTCTTTGCAGGCGCGCAATATACGAAGTGCAATTTCACCTCGGTTTGCAATGACTACTTTATCTAACATTAGAGTTGGCCTTTTAGGTTACGCTATTATTCAATGATGAATAGAGGTTGATCAAATTCTATTGGCTCGCCATTTTCAGCTAAGATAGCTCTTACTGTACCGGCTTTATCTGATTCAATTTGGTTCATCATTTTCATAGCTTCGATAATACAAAGTGTATCGCCAACTTTAACTTGCTGACCTACTTCTACATATGCTGGCGCTTCAGGGGACGCAGCTGAGTAAAAAGAACCAACCATTGGTGATTTAACTTGATGACCCATAGGCTCAGCTGGTGCTGCTGCTTCAACAGCTACAGGAGCCGCTGTAACTGGTGCTGCTGGCGCTGGTGCATATTGCTGTGGAGCAAATTGCGGGTAACCTGGGCCTGCGCTCATATTGTTACGGTTAATACGTACTGATTCTTCACCTTCAGTGATTTCTAGCTCAGCAATACCTGATTCTTCTACTAATTCGATAAGCTTCTTTATCTTGCGAATATCCATTACACGACCCGCCTGTTAGTTTGTGTGTTAATTTAAAATTAAATTGCGTTTTGCAACCGGTTAACTGCTGCATTTAATGCTGCGTGATAACCCATTGCACCTAATCCACATATCACGCCTTGTGCCACATCAGAAAAATACGAATGATGACGAAAGGCTTCACGTGCGTGCACGTTACTTAAGTGCACCTCAAAAAACGGAATATCAACACTTAACAGTGCATCACGTAATGCGACGCTAGTATGCGTAAATGCAGCTGGGTTGATAATTATGTAATCAACCGCTTGCCAAGCATCGTGAATTCGTTCGATGAGTACTTGCTCACTATTACTTTGAAAATGCGTTAACTTAACATCTAGACTATCAGCAGCACTGGTTAGTTCGTTCATAATCTCACTGAGCGTCTGAAAACCGTATTTGTCCGGTTCACGTTTGCCAAGCATGTTTAAATTTGGACCATTTATAACTAAAAGGTTAAATTTTGCAGCCATAATACGCGATATATCCTATAAGTAATGAGTTAAGCGGTTACTAACTAATTTTTCACTTTTAAGTAAGTAAAAAAAGCAATGTAGCAACAATTTCTCACGTTAACCAACTATTATAGTGATTTCGACGTAAATAGCAGCAAAATACTGGTCTTATCAGTGTGATGGGTACAGGTATCAGAAGAATAAAGAAGGTGCCACTTAATCAGTATAGGTGGCACTATTGCACTATTATTGTGCGCTGGCGCGCACTATAGCTAGGTGTTTAGCAAAATCATCAGCGTTTAAAAAGCCAGTCACTCGTTGCATACTAAGCTCTTGCCCTTGAGTATTAAAAAACAAAATACTAGGTAAACCAAACACGGTGTACTCTTCCATTAGCTCAATTGTTTTATTGTCACTGTTAGTTAAATCAACTTGAATTAGCTGGTAATGGCTAAATTCACTTTGCACTTTGGCATTTGGAAACGTGTAATGCTCAAACTCTTTACACGCCACACACCAGTCGGCATATAAGTCGACCATAACCATTCGACCGTCGTCGTTTGCTTGTGCAACCGCTTCTTTTAGCTCAGCTAAATCAGCCACCTTTTTAAACTCATTACTTTGCGAGCTTACCTGCACCGCTTGTACCGGCCAAAAGTAGTTTTTTGTTAACGTAAAGCCTGTAATAACTAATAGCGTTGCAGCAAACCACAATGCAGTTTTTAACATGCTTTGTGTTTGACTACTCTGCCAATGATGTAAGTACAGTGCCGTTGCTAATGCAAGCACACCTGCCATTAATAATATAATGTCGGCGCTGATTAGGCGCTCAAGTAATATAAGCGGCACAACGAGCATCACAAAACCAAACAAGGTTTTAACTTGCTCCATCCAACCACCGGCTTTAGGCAGCAATTTACCGCCAGATGTACCAAGTAATAAAAGTGGTAACCCCATACCTAAACTAAGCACGTATAGTGTTAAACCACCTACTAAGTAATCACCACTTTGCGCAACAAATAAGAGCGCCGCCGACAGTGGCGCAGTAGTACAAGGTGATGCTATTAATCCCGAAAGCACGCCCATTAAAAATACGCCAACGTAGTTGCCGCCTTTTTGATTATTACTTACCTGAGTTAACTTGCTCATCATACTGCTTGGCAATTTAATTTCGTACCAGCCAAACATAGACATAGCCAATAATACAAATAATAAACTAAAGCTGATTAACACAAATGGATGCTGTAAATACCCCTGCACTTGCCCACCAAGCGCTGCAACAACCAAACCTAGTGCTGCGTAAGTAACAGCCATACCTTGTATATATACAAACGATAGTGCAAAGGCTTTTTTAGTTGAAAGGTTTTGCTGACCCGCAATTAAGCTCGACAAAATAGGAAACATAGGGAATACGCATGGCGTAAAAGCAAGGCCAACACCAACAGCAAAAAATATGAGTAAATTAGTTATTAAGCCCTGACTTTCTAACTGCTCGGTAAAAGTAAGTTCTTTTTCGGCATCATCCGAATTTGTTGTAGGTTCAGTGGCAGGCTCATTGAGTGCTGCAAACGTACTTTGCGCAGTTGCTGCTTCATCTGTAGTGTTATTTTGCTCTACATTTTTAACCTGTGCGCCATTAATTACACTAAGTGGAATGCTAATAACTTCTGGCGGATAACAAAGCCCGGCTTTAGCACAGCCTTGGTAACGCACTTTAACTACGGCACCGTCGGTAACATTACTTAGCTTACTAATAACACTTGCGGAATTAAAAAAAACCTCTGTTTTACCAAAAAATTCATCTTCAATAATTTCGCCTGTACCCAAGTCACCCACTTGAATGTTTGCGCCTTTGGCAATAATTTCTATTTTCTTTTTATATAAATAATAGTCTGGCGCTATATCCCAACCTACAAACAAGGTGCTGCCTTGCTGATCAAAGTCAAACATAAACGCTTGGTCTACAGGTAAAAAAGTCTGTTGCGGAGGCCCAAGGAGATCACCAAGCACATTATTAGTTGTAGCCTTTACAGGCGCAGTTAATAGCGTTACCAATAATAAAAAGAAAAAACGCATTAATTCAGTACCTCATCCATCCAATTAAAATATGCTAAGTTTCCAGTTGCAACATCAATAACTTGTATCTCTGGAACTTCATAACTATGCATTGCTTTTATTGTTACAAACACATCGTTCATTTTGTCTGATTTCGTTTTTATAAGTAGTTTAGTTTCAGTCGCTTCAGCCACTTCGCCTTCCCACATATAAATAGATTCCACATTGGGTAAAATATTTACACAAGCAGCAAGCTTTTGCTCAACTAATGCCCTTGCAAGTATACGTGCTTCGTCTTCGTCTTTGCAGATCGTGAAAATCAGTTTAAATTGCGTAGTCATTGTGAACCTTTACTTATTTAACAGTGTCTAGCTTCATAGTATCTGATAGCCGATACAATGTGTAGACGCTTAAATATCAGTAAAATGACTATACCTATGCCCTAACCTTGAAAAGAGACCTCGTCACCCTCATTTATATTTCATCAACTCTTTTGAGTGTCATTATTTAGAGAGCGTTATGTTTAGATTTTTATTTGTGTTGTTTATCATCGTGCCTATTATCGAAATCGCCTTACTAATTCAAGTAAGCGACGTAATTGGTGGGTTTGCAACAATCGCACTTGTTGTTATTACTGCTATTTTAGGTGCCAAAATGGTTAAACAACAAGGTATGAGTGCACTACAAAATGTGCAAACGCAAATGGCACAAGGGCAAATGCCAGCTAAAGAATTATTTACCGGAATATGTGTGGTCATTGCAGGTGTATTACTACTTACTCCTGGCATTATGACTGACGTATTTGGGCTACTATTATTAACCCCTGCCATTCGTAACAAATTGGCAGCAGGCCTTGCTAGCCAAGCAACTGTTAGAATGAGCGCAGGCATGCAACAAGGGCCATCACCGTTTGCTCAACAACCACATTCACCGCGTGAACAGCAGCAAATGGACCAGCCGACCACTATTGATGGTGAATATGAGCGAAAAGATTAAAAATTTATCGTTTTTTCTCTTGGAATTTTTCACTCTACCCCCATTAATGAATGCAAATTAGAAAAGCTTTTTTCTGTACTGTTCAGAAACTGTTAGGAGAACTAAAAAACATGAACATTCGTCCTTTACAAGATCGCGTAATCGTTAAACGTCTAGAAGAAGAAACAAAATCTGCTGGCGGTATTGTATTAACTGGCTCTGCAGCTGAAAAATCAACTCGCGGAGAAGTTGTAGCCGTAGGTAATGGTCGCGTTTTAGAAAACGGTGACGTGAGAGCGTTAGAAGTTAAAGCCGGTGACACTGTGTTATTTGGCTCATATGTTGAAAAAGTTGAAAAGATCGAAGGTCAAGAGTACCTGATCATGCGTGAAGATAATATTTTAGGCATTGTAGGCTAAACCTACTTTTCGTTTATAAACATTTAAGAATTTAGAGGAATTTAAAACATGGCAGCAAAAGAAGTACTTTTTGCAGGTGACGCACGCGCTAAAATGCTAACTGGCGTAAACATCCTGGCAAACGCAGTAAAAGTTACATTAGGTCCTAAAGGCCGTAACGTTGTACTAGATAAATCATTTGGCTCTCCAGTTATCACTAAAGATGGTGTATCTGTAGCAAAAGAAATCGAACTTGAAGACAAGTTTGAGAACATGGGCGCACAAATGGTTAAAGAAGTTGCATCTAAAGCAAATGATGCAGCCGGCGATGGTACAACTACCGCTACAGTACTTGCACAGTCTATTGTTAATGAAGGCCTTAAAGCTGTTGCAGCAGGCATGAATCCAATGGATCTTAAGCGCGGCATCGACAAAGCAGTTATTGCTGCTGTTGCAGAGCTTAAAGCGTTATCTGTTCCTTGTTCTGATACTAAAGCAATTGCACAAGTAGGTACTATTTCAGCTAACTCTGATCAAGAGATTGGTAATATCATTGCACAAGCAATGGAAAAAGTAGGCCGTAACAGTGGTGTTATTACTGTAGAAGAAGGTCAATCACTTGAAAACGAACTAGATGTTGTTGAAGGCATGCAGTTTGACCGTGGTTACTTATCTCCTTACTTCATCAACAGCCCAGAAAAAGGCACTGTTGAACTAGATAACCCATTTATTCTACTTGTAGATAAAAAAATATCTAACATCCGCGAATTATTACCAACATTAGAAGCGGTTGCTAAAGCAAGCAAACCACTACTAATCATCGCAGAAGACCTTGAAGGCGAAGCACTCGCTACATTAGTAGTTAATAACATGCGCGGTATTGTTAAAGTATCAGCTGTTAAAGCACCTGGCTTTGGCGATCGTCGTAAAGCAATGCTACAAGATATTGCTGTATTAACTGGCGGTACTGTTATTTCTGAAGAAATAGGCTTAGAGCTTGAAAAAGCAACAGTTGAAGACCTAGGTACAGCTAAACGCGTAATTATCACTAAAGATGATACAACTATCATTGATGGTGCTGGTGAAGAAGCAGGTATTAGCGGTCGTGTTTCTCAAATTAAAGCACAAATTGAAGAAGCAACATCAGACTACGATAAAGAAAAACTTCAAGAGCGCATGGCTAAACTAGCTGGCGGTGTTGCAGTAATCAAAGTAGGTGCTGCTACTGAAATCGAAATGAAAGAGAAAAAAGACCGCGTTGAAGATGCATTAAATGCAACTCGTGCAGCGGTTGAAGAAGGCGTAGTACCTGGCGGCGGTGTTGCACTTGTACGTGCTGCTAGCAAGCTAGCTGATTTACTTGGCGACAACGAAGATCAAAACCACGGTATTAAAGTTGCACTTCGTGCGATGGAAGCACCACTTCGTCAAATCGTAACAAATGCAGGCGACGAAGCATCAGTTGTAATTAACGCAGTTAAAGGCGGCGACGGTAACTACGGTTACAACGCAGCAACGGGCGAATACAACGACATGATTGAAATGGGTATCCTAGATCCAACTAAAGTAACACGCTCTGCGCTACAGTTTGCAGGGTCTATTGCGGGTCTAATGATCACTACTGAAGCAATGGTAGCTGAAATCCCTAAAGACGAATCTGCTGGTGCACCTGATATGGGCGGCATGGGTGGAATGGGTGGTATGGGCGGCATGATGTGATAAACATCACCGTTTAAGCACCTCGCTTATATAAAAACCAGCTTCGGCTGGTTTTTTGCTTTTAGTGTATTAAAACCCGCAATATGATGCTTGAAGTCAAGATTCCCTCTCTTTACAACCACATATATGTATGCCGGTAGCATAACATTCCTTTCTTAATAGGTGGCCAAATTACTGTGCCATTACAAATTGAATAGTTGTTTTAAACTCCGGCTAAAAAGAGTCCCATTTTTTATAGAGTTTACAATATGGATGTCCTATCTTTTTTCTCTGGTAGCTAGGTATAAAGGAAAGCTCATTTAAATTTAATTATCGACGCACTTACAAAATTGGATTTAATAAATCGTACTGCTGAGTTAAATTTGTCTAAATTTCGTTCACCTAAAGGATAACTTTAACAGGAGTAATGTTGTGAATTTTTCATATGTAGATGTAGTCGATGCGTACATTAGTTTTGGTGTTTCTGCTTGTTGATTCGACTCTCATGGGCTGTTACTATATTTGAACTCTTTAGCGTTTTTGAGCTGCTTTTCAGCTTAGTCGGGCGATACGCCAGACTGTAATTTATTGAACGGTATTATGAATGCGAAAGCCTCGCATTTATTATCTCGTTCCTCAATAAGAAATGCGAGACCTTCGCTTTCTTAAGTAAAGAGTCTATAGCCCAAGAGTATATTTATTCTTGGGCTTTTTTGTTCGATATCTATGGAGTAAGGGGTATGCATATATGCCAAGCATTATGTGCTGAGCTGAAGTTAGATAAGACTCAGGTTATTGATTTTGCGTTAGAATCCCCGAAAATGTATAAGGTTTATGCTATTCCCAAACGAACCTCAGGTAAACGCATCATTGCTCATCCAGCAAAACGGGTTAAGGTTGCTCAGCATGCTTTATTAAGGCAAATGAAAGTCATATTTCCTATCCATCATTGTGCATTTGCTTATCAGGAAGGTCTTAGTATTAAGCTCAATGCACAGGAACATTGTCACAACCAGTATTTATTGAAAATGGATTTTCAAAACTTTTTTAATAGCATAACTGCGCCATTGTTCGTCCGTATGCTAGATAAACTTAGTATCAAAATCTCACCTCAAGACACCTTTTTAATTGAGCATTTAGCTTTTTGGTGTCCAAGCAAGGAAACAGGGGGTAAACGAATTTTAAGTGTTGGTGCACCAAGTTCACCATTTATTTCAAACTGGATCATGTATGGGTTTGATAAAATTGTATTTGAATTATGCCGAAAAGAAAATATTGTTTATACGCGTTATGCAGATGACCTGACATTCTCAACTAATAAGAAAAATGTATTGTACAAAATACCTAAACAAATCAAATCTATTTTGCGCGAAGAATTAGATGGTGGCATTGTCATTAATGATGTCAAGACGATATTTACTTCTAAAAAACATAACCGACATGTCACAGGTATTACATTAACAAACCAAGGTCTACTATCAATTGGCCGAAAGCGTAAACGCCATATATCTTTATTGTTGCATAAATTTTCGCTTGGTTTGTTAGGTACAGAAGATATTCTCTCTTTGCGTGGTTTATTAACTTTCGCTAATCATATTGAATCTGACTTTAAAGCCAGAATGACAAAAAAATATTCGCCACAAGTTATCCAACAATTACTTGCTTACGATAGAGTCCATAACCATGAATAACAACAATCCTGATAACTCGTTTGTTCCTCCTGCTAGACTTACGAAAGACTTGATAGAAAAAGCAGATAACGGAGATTATTTAGCATCTATTGAAATGGCAAACAAGTATGAGAAAGGCATACATGTTAAGCAAGATGCTATAAAGGCGAAGTATTACTTTGATCAAGTTTATGCATCAGTTGAACACTTTAAATTGGTAATGAAGAAATTGAATTTATCTCAATTTCGTCAGTTTGAAAAAATAAGCGTCGAATTTGAACCACAAGTAACCATTTTAGTTGGTGATAACGGTTCAGGTAAGTCGACAATAATCGATGCTATTGCTAAATCTTTAAAATACTTAGCTGCAACTATTATTAAGGAAAATGCCTCGCGTTCTTCATTAGATGATAGAGATATAAATGTCGATGAGTTAGCTGATATTGCTACGGCTATTAATTTATTAGCGGTTGAAGATGGCCAATATTTTGAACACACGTTATCGAAAGGAAAGCGTTCAAAAGGTGAATCTAATCATGCACCGATTACAATACTTGGTGATATTTATCGCAACTTTGATCGTGTAAACAATCAATCCAACTTACCTGTCATTGCCTATTATTCGATTGATCGAGCAAATGAAATAGCAGTTGATATATCTAAAACAGCAGAAAAAAAAGCAGAAAAACTTAGTTGGTCTAAATTTGATGGTTATGCAGATGCGCTTAAAAATTCACAAAATTTCACCAATTTTTTAGCATGGTTTATACTTTGCGACAAAATGGCAAAACAGGCCGAAGTACCTCTGGCACGCATAACACAATTGCATGATGAGCTAAAAACTATAAATGAAGATATTCTTAAGGCCGACGGTAACCTATTAACTTACCTTGAAAAAGACCGTCAAAAAAAACAGAAAGAGCTATCTGAACTAGAACTATCAGTAGTTAATAGTGAAGCCGGTCTTTGTTTGAACATGACTAATCAAGTTATCAGTGCTATCTGCACATTTATTCCCGAAATAAATTCCATCTCGATTGTACATGCTAATGGTGGTATTGATATGAAGATCGAAAAGTCAGGTGCAATGATTAGCGTATTTCAGCTATCACAAGGCGAAAAGTCGCTGCTCGCTTTGGTAGGAGATCTAGCAAAACGTATGATCATGTTAAATCCATCTAGAGATAACCCATTTGATGGTAATGGCATCGTTTTAATTGACGAAATAGATTTACATTTACATCCTCGCTGGCAACAACAAGTGGTAAGTAAGTTGCTTACTACGTTTAAAAATATTCAGTTTATTTTAACTACTCACAGTCCACAGGTCTTATCTACTGTGCATAAACACAATATTCGAGTTCTAGGTAATAATATTTATGGTGATGCCGTTGCAGCGATCCCTATAGCAGACAGTTATGGTCATCCTAATTCTGATGTTATGCATACAATTATGGGGGTGGAACCAACTCCGATAATCGCAGAGTCAGATATTCTTATAAAATATAGGAAACTGATAGAGCAAGGCGATTTAAAATCCGAAGAGGTAGCCAATAAAATAAATAAGTTACAGTTACAGCTAAATGGAGTATTAGGCGAACAACATCCTGATATGGTTAGGTTAGCTATGGCTAAGCGACGCAGGGAGCGATTAGAATGAGGAGAATAAAGAAAGGTGTTGCAAATAGACATCTAGAAAGTCGTCATATGGAGCCTCCACAAACTCATGAACAAGCAACTAAGGCTTGGGATCGTTTTCAAGGAGAGAGAAAACGTGCAACAAAGAATCTATGCTATGAAGAGCAATTTGGATTATGTGGCTATAGTGAAATTAGTTTGGATAATATTTTTCCAATAATTGACGATTCAAATTATGAAATTAGCCGTAACCTTGGTATTCATATAGAGCATGTTGAACCTAAAAATATTAATCCGCAAAGAACATTTGATCATACTAACTTAATTGCATCAGCAATTAAGGACATCAAAGCAAACAATTTAATCAAAAAAGATGTTTTTGGCGGGCATGCCAAGTTGAAATGGTTTAATGAAATATCTTTTATATCACCACTCTTAGAAAATTGTTGTGATTACTTTCATTATGAGACAACAGGAAAAGTTGTGCCTAAAGAAAGCTTACCTACTAGAAGGGAAAAAGCCAAAGCAAGACTTACGATTCATAAATTAAACTTAAACGCCCCAATATTAGTAAATTGGCGTAATGTTTGGTTGAAAGCTTTAGAGGAGATTATTGATGAATCTGATGAAGCCTCTTTGTCTCTAATTGCAGAAACTGAATTACTTCCTATTAATGGGTTATTACGGCCATTTCACTCTGCGCAAAGAGGGTTATTTGGAAAAATTGGAGAGAGAATTTGTCATGACAATGGGCTATGAGTGTTAGTGCGATGATAGCTAACTTTTGAGTAGACCTCATTATATACTGGGTCATAAAGCGGGATACTTGTAAATAATATTTTGTTTTACTTATTTAAAATCAAAAATATAAATAATTTAGGGCAACGCGATGTAATCAATCCCTAAGCACCTCGCTTATATAAAAAACCAGCTTCGGCTGGTTTTTTGCTTTTTAGTATAAAAACCATTGGTATTGTTTAATTTATACCCACATCTAAGTTACGTATAACTAAGATTTATATTAAATGGATTTATTAAGTAATAACGGAATATTCATCTTCTTTGTTTTTATTGCCCTTGTGACTGGGTTATTTTCATTCGTAGTTTGGGCTATGCTCAAAATGGTCACGTGGGGTAAAAGTATGTCTAAGGGGGCTTATTTATTTTTAGCATTCTTTCCGCTTATTTCACTGATGCCTATTCCGCCACCTACCTACGAAAATGTACAAAAAGCAAAACAAGAACAAAGAAAACGCAAAGAAGACTCAGGTGATCCACCCGATGATGAAGACGAACTCGCAAGTTAATTCACACTACATACTGCGAGCATATACCCTACTTGATCGCTTACTAAATATAATAAAAATCACATTTATTTAATAGTACGGAGTAAACCAAACATGGCTAACGTTCAACAGCATATAAGCAGCATTGCATTAGTTATTAAGGACTACGGCGATGCCATTGAGTTTTATACTCAAAAGCTCAACTTTGAGTTAGTAGAGGATACTAACTTAGGTGATGGTAAACGCTGGGTATTAATTTAACCTCCAAATTCAAACGGGGCTAGTTCAAATGGGACTAATTCGAGCAGGACTAATCTACTGCTTGCTAAAGCCACAACGCCCGAACAAATTAGCGCTATTGGTAATCAAACGGGTGGTCGCGTGTTTTTATTTTTGCATACTAATGATTTCTGGCGAGATTATAATTTAATGCTTTCTAAAGGCGTTACATTTAACGAAGAGCCTAGAGTAGAACCCTATGGCACCGTAGTGGTTTTTGAAGACTTATATGGTACAAAGTGGGATTTATTACAGCTTAATAATCAGTGAGATAAAATGCTGTTAAATATAAAAGCAAAATTTTTATTAAGCGCAGGAGTTATTGCATCTGCAGCGGCTGTATGGCATTTACTTTGTATATGGGGTGGCACTAGTTGGTTTATATTTGCTCGCGCTCCAATACAAATAATAGAATCATCACAGCAAGGTACGCTCCTTGCGCCTTTAGGTAGTATTGCAATAGCTGGACTTATGTTTGCCTGTACTGCATTTGCCTTATCAGCAATTGGCCTAGTGCGTAACATAGTACTTACTAGAACCGCTTTAATTGCTATTGCAACCTTGTGTATCATACGAAGCTTAAAAATTATCCCTGCATTAATGCGTGCCGATACGTGGAATATTATAGCGAGCAGTGTTTGGCTTTATGTAGGTGTATGCTTTTTAGTGGGTGCAATAACGTTCCACAATTTAAAGCCGAACACTGATAGTTGAGTGACGCTTAAACTCACGTCACTTTATTAACTAACTCTCTTACAATTGGGAATAAATCACTGGGTAGCATGCCCCTTTGCCCGTCTCGCTCACTTGCGATATCACCGGCTTTAGCATGCAGTGTTACACCATAGCGTGCTGCTTCATCAATAGTTAAACCTTGAGCAAGTAAGGCACCAATAATACCAGTAAGTACATCGCCACTGCCGCCAACGGCTAATGCCGGATTGCCATCTTCACATACCCACGTGTGCTGAGCATTATCTATTAATGTTCCTGCGCCTTTTAATACACAAGTCGCGTTATAGCGCTTGGCGCAAAGGCGGGCATAATTAAAGCGGTCTGATTCTATTTCGCTGGTGCTAACACTTAGCAGTCGCGAAGCTTCGCCTGGGTGTGGAGTAAGTACGCATTGCTCTAACGTGTATGATGAAGCTTTCTTAGCCAGTAAATTAAGGGCGTCTGCATCTATAACTAATGGCATTTTATTGTTTTGGCAATATTGCATTACTTCATCGAATGTTTGTTGTGCCCACTCGTCTTGCCCAAGCCCTGGGCCAATAACAACGCAGCTTGCCCACTCTAGCGCTTGATGTAAGTTATTACTGCTTACCATAAGTTCTGGTCTGCCAATACTAATAGGCGTTATTGAGCTTTCGTGTGTATACACTCTTACCATGCCAGCACCCGTTCTAAGAGCTGCTTCACTACTTAACCTAATTGCACCTGCAGTACCTTGATTGCCACCAACACATAAAAGTTTACCGTGGCTTCCTTTGTGACTATTGATTGCCCGCGTGGCTATTCCTTTATAGCTATTGATATTAACAAGGGTTCCTGAAGATTGAGCGACACAAGTAAACGCATCGCCAATTGCTAAATCATCAAATACTAACTTACCGCTATATTGTTTACCTGCCGTCGTTGCGAGCCCTTGCTTTATACCTACAAAAGTAACGGTTGAAGTCGCTTGTACTGCGCACCCTAAAGGCTGTCCTGTATTTGCTTCAATGCCTGATGGAATATCAATGCTTATTACGGGCTTACCACTGTTATTTACAGCGTTAATTATATTCGCAAAATTATCGCGCACGGCGTTATTAAGCCCAGTCCCAAGGAGCGCATCAATAACGATATCGCACTCATTAAGAGCATCTTTTGTAAAATGAGAAACCACCCCACCCGCTTCTATCCATAACTGCTGCGCCTTTGCAGCATCACCGGTTAATACTTTATTAGGCTCAGCTGCGCATACTGTTACCAGTTGACCTGATTGCTTGATCAGCCTAGCAGTAATATAGGCGTCTCCAGCGTTGTTACCATGGCCAACAATGACTAATGTATGCTGTGCATCAAATAACTGCCATTGCTTATATACAGCCTCTCCTGCGCGCTGCATTAGGGTAAATAAATCACAATGGCTATTTTTAGCTGCAAGCGCTTCGTTATCTCTCACCTGCTCGGCGCTAAATAGAGTTTGGTTCAACATAAATATTCCCCTTAACTGGCTCTAATTTAACTTTATCAAGACTCAAACCTATCGGCTAGATTAGTAATTAATTTTTTGTATTTTATGTAGCTGTGTTAGAAGGTAAATATTTAAATAAAAGCCACTCTGGAACAAAAGTAGGAATACCGCTTTTATATAACACTTTATTTTAGACATTAAAAAGCCCGAAACTAAGCTCGGGCTTTTTGGTAATAATTAGCTAGGCTAATAATTACGCTTTGAACGTTGCTACAAAGCACCTATGCCTAAGGCTAGAGCGCCACTATCATATGACACTTTTCTTCAGGCATTAAAAAAGGCCACCTAAGTGACCTTTTTATAACAATTAACTTTAAAGCTAATTATTACGCTTTGAACGTTGCTACAAAGTACCTACGCCTAAGGTAAGAGCGCCACCTTCATATGACACTTTTCTTCAGGCATTAAAAAAGGCCACCTGAGTGACCTTTTTATAACAATTAACTTTAAAGCTAATTA
>NZ_BADY01000160.1:0-9823 GCF_000241185.1 Pseudoalteromonas sp. BSi20495 | reverse complement strand
AAAAAGCCACTCAATGAGTGGCTTTTTTGTTTAGCTAGGTAAATTACTCAGCTATTTTATACCAATCTGCTTATATATGAGGTCTATTTAACGTTGAGAAAATTACGCTAGAACTAGGCAAAAATTTTTGTATCTAGTTGTTCTAAATAAAAAATTTTTAACGACGTTATAGTGCAATTTAATTCGTTAAATTGATCAAGGATTTATGCAGTTTGGTATTACATGTTGATTAAGCATTGCCCGGCTCAGGGTTAGACTTTTCAGCTTGTATACGCATGTAAATTTCTTCACGATGCACTGATACGTCTTTTGGTGCGTTAACACCGATTCGAACTTGATTTCCTTTAACACCTAGAACGGTAACTGTTACTTCGTCACCAATCATTAGGGTTTCACCTACTCTACGAGTTAGTATTAGCATTCTATTGCTCCCATGTTCCAATAAAAATTATAAGATTCCGCTTAAACATACTAATAAAAATTAGACTGAAAAGTAAGTAAAAACTCCCAATCTATTCATTTTCTGTTAAAAATACTTTGTGTAATGCACGAACAGCCAACTCTAAGTACTTTTCATCTATTAAAACTGAAATTTTAATCTCGGATGTTGAAACTAAAACTACATTAATGTTTTCTTGCGCTAATGCTTCAAAAAATAGACTCGCGACACCAGAATGCGATTTCATACCCATACCAACAGCAGACACTTTTGCCACTGTGGTTAATCCGCATATATTTTGAACACTTAATTGAACTTGCTGCTCAGTGAGCAATTCAAGTGTTTGCAGATAATCATTCGAGTGCACAGTAAAAGCATAGTCTATTTTTTCAAAGTTATGATTAACTTGATTAATCATATCTATTTCGATGCCATTTTCGGCAAAAAGTTTCAATATTTTTGAAAGATATTGCGTACCCGTTGGCACACCTTGTACCTTAATTAAACATTCGTCACGATTAAACGCAATCCCCGATACAACCTTGCTTGGCATATCGTTCTCCTCAAAACTTATTAATGTACCTTCATCGGGATTAAAGCTCGAAAGCACCCTAAGTGGTACATTATGTTTGCCTGCGGCTTCTACTGAGCGAATATGCAAAACTTTCGCCCCTAAACTTGCCAGTTCTAGCATTTCGGCAAAGGTAACTTGGCTCATTCTGCGCGCGTTAGGTTCAACACGAGGATCTGTAGTATATACGCCGTCAACGTCTGTATAGATCTGGCATTCGTCAGCTTTTATAGCCGCAGCTATTTCTACAGCCGATGTATCGGTGCCGCCGCGCCCAAGCGTTGTAATGTTGCCCTCAACATCACGCCCCTGAAACCCAGCAATAATAGCAATACGATTATGCTCAAGCTCATGCTTTAAACGCGTAGCAGCAACCTCTGCAATACGAGCTTTACCAAACATGTTATCGGTTAAAATATTGACTTGATCGGCTAATAGGCTCACAGCAGAGTGGCCACGTTTTATAATAGCCATAGCAAGTAGTGATACAGAAACCTGCTCTCCGGTGCTAATAAGTACATCTAGTTCACGGCTACTCGGGCGAGTATCAATTTGTTTGGCGAGATTAATTAAGCGGTTGGTTTCTCCCGACATAGCAGAGAGAACCACAACCACTTGATGTCCTTGTTGTCTGGTTTTTACAACAAGGTCGGCGACCGCTTCAATTCGCTCTATTGAGCCGACCGAAGTGCCACCGAATTTTTGAACAATAAGCGCCACTTAGGCTTAAGTACGCTCAGTTAACCAAGCTGTAACGCTATCTAGTGCAGCAGCAAGGTTTTGTGGCTCACTACCACCGGCTTGTGCCATATCTGGACGGCCGCCACCTTTACCACCTACTTGGCCTGCCATGTGGTTAACTAACTCACCGGCTTTTACTTTGCCTGTTAAGTCTTTAGTTACACCAGCAATTAGGCTTACTTTGTCGCCACTGGCAACACCGAGGGCAATAACACCTGAGCCAATTTTGTTTTTAAGGTCGTCAACCATACCGCGCAGTGCTTTAGATTCAGTACCTTCAACATTTGCTACAAGTAGCTTAACGCCGTTAATTTCAACAATCGAATCAAGTAAAGATGCACCCGCCGCACTTGCTAACTTATCGTTAAGTTGCGCAATTTGCTTTTCAAGACCTTTAGACTTTTCAAGTAACGCGGTTACTTTTTCAAGTACCGATGCGCTATCGCCTTTAACTAAAGCAGCTACATCATGTAATTGTTGCTCTTGCTCGCTAACATAAGCAACTGCATCAGCACCAGTTACCGCTTCAATACGGCGAACGCCTGCTGCAATACCGCTTTCAGACACTATTTTAAATAAACCAATATCGCCTGCGCGCTCAACGTGAGTACCACCACAAAGCTCAATAGAGTAGTCGCCAATAGTAACTACACGTACTTCGTCATCATACTTTTCGCCAAACAACGCCATAGCACCTTTCGCTTTAGCATCATCAATAGCCATAAGCTCAGTATTAAGTGCAAAGTTACGACGAATTTCGTCATTAACTACACGCTCAATTTCACGTAGCTCATCTTTAGTAACCGCTTCAAAGTGCGAAAAGTCAAAACGTAAACGATCAGGCTGAACAAGTGAGCCTTTTTGGCCTACATGGTCGCCTAATAATTGGCGTAGTGCTTCGTGTAAAATATGTGTAGCTGTGTGGTTTTTCTTAATGCTATCGCGGCGTGCATCATCAATAGTCGCATCCACTTTATCGTTAACACCAATGCGACCTTGCACAGTACCGTGGTGAGCAAAAGCATTACCAAGTTTAGTGGTATTAGTAACATTAAATTCGCCACCAGCAACTGTAATAGTACCCGTGTCGCCCGTTTGGCCGCCTGATTCAGCGTAAAACGGTGTGCGGTCTAATACTACAATACCTTGTTGACCATCTTCTAATAACTGAACAGCTTCGCCACCGGCAAAAATTTCTACCACTGTCGCGCTATGGTGCGTGCTGTCGTAGCCTTTAAACTCAGTAAGCTTTTCTGATTTTAATTGCTCGTTGTAATCAGCACCAAACTTACCCGCTTGTTGCGCTGTTTTACGTTGTACAGCCATGCATTCTTCAAAGCCCTGATGATCAATCGTCATCTGGCGCTCACGCGCAACATCGGCCGTTAAATCAGCTGGAAAACCATACGTATCGTAAAGTTTAAATACTAAGTCGCCCGGTATAATATCGCCTTTAAGGTCACTTAAGCTTTCTTCTAAAATAGCTAAGCCACGTTCAAGTGTTTTACCAAACTGTTCTTCTTCAATGCGTAATACTTTTTCGATAATTTCTTGTTGCTTAGCAAGCTCTGGGTACGCTTGACCCATTTGCTCAATTAGCGCAGCAACTAACTTATAGAAAAACGAACCTTGTGCACCTAGCTTATTACCGTGGCGCACTGCACGACGAATAATACGACGTAGCACATAACCACGCCCTTCGTTAGATGGCATAACACCGTCAGAGATTAAAAACGCACACGAACGAATATGATCCGCCACTACGCGTAGTGACTTATCGTCCATATCTTGCGCGTTAGTAACACTTGCAGCTGCTGCAATTAAGCCTTGGAATAAATCGATTTCGTAGTTTGAATGCACACCCTGCAAAATAGCAGAAATACGCTCAAGGCCCATTCCCGTATCTACAGATTGCTTAGGTAGAGGCAGCATAGTACCGTCGCTTTGACGGTTGTATTGCATAAATACAAGGTTCCAAATTTCGATGAAACGGTCGCCGTCTTCCTCTGGAGTGCCCGGAGGTCCGCCCCAAATATGCTCACCATGGTCATAAAATATTTCAGAACACGGACCACATGGACCGGTATCGCCCATAGACCAAAAGTTGTCAGAGGTCGCAATACGAATAATACGATCTTCACTTAAGCCAATATCCTTTGACCAGTACTCAAACGCTTCTTCATCATCGTGATAAATAGTAACAAGCAGTTTTTCTTGAGGTAATTTAACAACCTCAGTTAAAAACTCCCACGCAAACTTAATCGCGTCTTGCTTAAAGTAATCGCCAAAGCTGAAGTTACCTAACATTTCAAAAAATGTATGGTGGCGAGCAGTGTAGCCTACGTTTTCTAAATCGTTATGCTTACCGCCAGCACGTACACAACGCTGCGAGCTTGTCGCACGTGTATAAGGGCGGCTTTCTGCGCCTAAAAATACATCTTTAAATTGCACCATGCCGGCATTATTAAATAACAACGTGGCATCGTTACCCGGTATAAGCGAGCTAGAAGGTACTATTTGATGTTGCTTGCTGGCAAAAAAGTCTAAAAACTGTTGCCTAATTTGTGCGGTAGTCATGTGCTGCATTTGAAAGTCTCACCTGTATTTACTGTGCTTGCATTGCAAAATTAATTTCATCGTAGCTAAAACCCCGATACATTAAGTAGCGCACGCGCTTAGCTTTATCTTTGTAATCGAGGTCTGGCGGTGTATTCGAATATTTTTTATTGTACGCATCCTGCGCAAGCTCAAACCAATCTATTTCAAGCTCTTCAACTACCATTTCAAGTAGCGAACGATCAATCCCTTTGCCCATAGCTTCGCTTTGTATTCGCTTAAGCCCGTGGCATTTAAATATGTGTTTTCTTACAAAGCCTTCACAGTATCGCTGCTCGTTAATAAAATTGTGCTTTTCGCACCAATCAAGCAGCGTTTCAATAAACTCTTCTGTGGCTTCTTTTTGCTGTAATTTGAGCGTTAACTCACGACGCGAATATTCTTGGCGCCCTAGTAACCAAAGTACATAGTTTTTTAGTTTTTGCTTTAATTTATCATCCATTAAGCGTCAAAACGCCCGCTTGTTTCACTACTAAGTGGCTTAACATTAATGTCGTCACTCGGTGGTACAACAGGCATAAAAATGGCTTGATAAGATACAAAAAAGCTAATGTAGCAAATCGGCATTAAAATCAACAGTGGTAAGAACGATAAGAACATCGAAAGCGCCATAAATAAAATACAAATAACCCCATACACGCTAAGGGGTAAAATATTATAGTAAAACACCATAAGCGAATCTTTAAGTGCGTTTAATATGCGTTGCTCTTTATTGAAATAAACTAAAGGTACTGCATAAGCAAAGGCAGTAAAATAAATCGATAAAGCAATCAAAAACAACACAACGTTTGCCATCGATATACTTTCAATCATCTGCTCAAGCGCTACATTGGGATCAACATTTGTCTGAGTCATAATTGCTACCGCATCGGCAAATAAGCCATTGGCTAATAAAGCCATTAATATACCTGCGCCCATTTGATAAAGTGCTAAACGTAATAACCCTAAACGATTTCCCTTAGCCGAAAATGGCTTGAGGATATCGGCTAGCATTATTTTTCCGCCTTGCTGTTTTGTAAGCACAGCTTGATAAAACCCTGCGGTTAAAAATGGCGTAGCTAGCGCTGCCACAACTTGCAGCAGCGGTAAAAATAAAGACAGCAGCCCTACAATGCCAATAAATAAATGCATAAAAATAAAGGTTGCTGGCTGGGTTTTAAAAATAAGCCATCCGGCTTTTAACCACTTTAGCCCTGCATCGGCTTTAAAAATTCGTAATTGTGTAGACATACTTGCTCTTAATTTAAAACGAAACACGCCAAGTATAACTTGGCGTGAGGGGGTATTAATAGACGAAACGTAATTAAATGATTAAGGTTTTTTAATTTTCTTAATATCTAACATGTGTGCACCATGCTTAATTTTTGTTTCTAGGTACGATTTATTACCCGCAACACCCGCTTTAATGTGCGCATGCGTACCCACAACCGAGTCAACACTAATACCGGCATCTTTTAATGCGTTAAGCTTTTTAGGATTATTGGTCATTAATTTAACATGGCTTAAATTAAGCGCATTAAGCATTAACACAGCATCCGAAAAGTCACGTAAATCATCAGCAAAGCCTAAATGATTATTAGCTTCGTAAGTATTCATCCCTTGCGATTGCAGTACGTAAGCATCAATTTTGTTATACAAACCAATGCCACGGCCTTCTTGGCGTAAATATAATAAAATGCCGCCTTGCTCATGCATCATTTCAATGCATTCATTTAGCTGCTCGCCGCAATCACAACGCGATGAATAAAACACATCCCCCGTTAAACACTCAGAATGCATACGAATAAGCGGGACATCTTGCTCAATATCGGCATTATTAAACACCATAGCAATATGTTCTTTACCATCTTTTAAATCAGTAAATGAGATTATTTCTGCAGGGATATCACTATTTCTGCCAACATTAAGCTGGACTCTTGCTCTTACTTGCGCCACGACAAATCCAAATATTTAAATAACTACGACACGACAATAAAGTGATAATATCACAAAATAGGATAAATACACCGTAGTACAAGACTGTTTATGGCAAATATATGGCGACGATAAGCGTTATTTTCAATGATTGTTAGCAATAAATTGATGCAAATAACAGCCAATGTTATTTACGTTGATTTACCTTAATCAGTGACACTTAAGGACACGTTTGGTATTTTGTATTTTAAACAACGATAGGGATTATTATGAAACGTCAGCAACTCGCTTTATTTATGGGCTTAAGTTTATCTGCTTTAAGCGCAACAACTTTAAGTACTACAGTACTCGCCAGCCAAGTAAGCGATCCTCAAGCGGTATTTAGCCAAGCATATCAAAGCTATTTAGCGGCAGTTAAAGCAGACGAAAACGTACAACAAACAGCCAAACTTGCTTACACATCAGGTAAAGCAGTTTATGGTGAAAGCTCAGATAACACCGCTAACTTAGCTATTAACTACGCTAAAGCTATTAAAGGCTACGGCAATGAGCTAAACGAACAGCGTTTTTCACTTTATAATAAAGCACATGCTATTTTAGCTGCAAATCACGGCAAACAATCAATAGAAACAGTTGATGCACTGCTCGGCCAAGCTAACTACACAACATCGGCTTACAAAGCAGCTAACTTTTTAGAACAAATAATAGATATAGCTAAAACACAAAATAAACCTAAATTTGTAGCCGACATGAAACTAGAAGCGGCATCACTGCTTGCTAAAAAGTTTAGCTCTAAAAAATATCGCGAAGCGAAAAACTACCTAGAAGAAGCCGACGAGTACTACCAAGAAAACTTACCTGAAAACTCACTAGAGCGTATAAAAGCCGATTTTTTAATGGCCTCATTCGCAGAAGGTCGTAAAAAATACAATCAAGCGATTGAAAGGCTAAACCGTATAGTGAATGTATTCGATAGTAATTTAAACTTTGATCACAGCGCAGAGCTAAGCGCTCACTCTAAGCTTATTGGCCTGTACGAAAAACAAGGCAAAAGTGATGAAGCAACTAAACACTGCCTAGCAATTGCTAAAATGGTGCCATGGAAAGAATCGCAAGAGCAAACGCCGCTTTACCGTGTTAATCCCGATTATCCTTTAAATAAGGCAAAGCAAGGTAGAAGTGGTAGTGTTGCTATGGAATTTGAAGTAGACACAGCAGGGTTTGTAAAAAACGTTAGTATATTAAACTCTGATGGTGGTGTCTCTTTTGAAAAATCGGCGATAAAAGCTGTTGAGCAATGGCGCTATGCACCAAAATTTGAAAAAGGACAACCCGTTTCTGCGACATCTCAAGTACGACTAGACTTTAAAATTAATCGCTAAACTAATAGGCATAAAGGCGCCATTTAGCGCCTTTATGCCTTAATTATTCTCAAAGCAGTTAAAATTCATAACTTAAACTAATACCGCCATCGGCTCTTTTTTCATTGCTGTCACTTGTTTTACCGTAGCCTACATCTAATTCCAGTCTAAAACCGGCATTGTTTAATCCATTAAAGTTATAGCTGTAAGTAAGCCCTATGCCGTTAGTTGTTTCCTCATCAAAAATACTGCCAATTGCGCAGCCTAGCGTATTAGCAAAGTCAGTTGCTATATCATTTGTTGAACTTTCACATTCTTGGTCTGTATCTCTTGCGCCAATAGCGCCCAAAAGCGCGCCAAATGCATGCTTTTTATTATCGCTTACTGCTTGTTCAAAGCCTGCTGAAAATCCATCATCAAGGCCTATTTTATAGTTTGCATACCAGCGTTGTTGATTCTCATTAGCCGATAAAGACACTTCTGGAATAACTAAATAAGGATAGCCACCCCCAATCGAAAAACTAACATCGTTAGCAAAAGTAGAACAAGAAGCGATAGATAAAGTGAGTAGTAATATTTTTGTTTTCATAAAATTCCCTTTGAGTAAGCACCAAATGTACCTAGTTTAGTTCCTTTTCACAATGCAACAAAAGTCCTAACCGTGCTTTTTGTGATTTTAAAACTTCCTGTTGCGATTAAAGCCGGCTTCTCTTCCTAGCTAGAAGTTTCAGTAGTACGCTGATTTTAATATGGTTATTCTCCATACATAGGCGATAACGCAAGGGAAGTTGTCGAACCGACTAGGTTACACACCTCTCGCCGCGATTAAATACTCCTTAGATAGAACAAATTTTAATCCTGAAAGACCAATAAACTCTAAACCACATTAACTGTATTTAATTTAAAAAAGACTTTAGTAGAGCAATAATAAATACAGATAATGCATGTAAATAATCATAATTTATGGTGAAATTAGCTTAATTGATAAAAGGTACCCACGGAGCTTTCATGACTATTTTAGTAACCGGTGGCGCAGGCTATATTGGCTCGCACACTGTTTTAGAACTTTTACAGCAAGGTAATGATGTTGTTGTTATTGATAATTTGAGCAATTCATCGCAAGAATCTCTTGCTCGTGTTAAAAAAATCACAGGTAAAGATACTACCTTTTACCAAGGTGATATTCTCGATAAAGCTTTTTTAGATTCAGTGTTTGCTAAACACTCTATTGATAGCGTTATACATTTTGCAGGCTTGAAATCGGTTGGTGAATCAGTGGCTAAACCAATTGAATACTACCAAAATAATGTACAAGGTACGTTAACGCTTGTTGATGCAATGCGCGAAGCTGGTGTATTTAAATTAGTATTTAGTTCATCAGCTACCGTTTATGGTGATCCGGCTAGTTTACCAATTAAAGAAGACTTCCCTGTGGGCGGTACTACAAACCCTTACGGCACATCTAAGCTGATGGTTGAAATGATGCTGCAAGATATCGCTAAATCAGACGAGCGTTTTGCGTTTGCTATTTTGCGTTACTTTAACCCTGTTGGCGCACATGAATCGGGCCTAATTGGTGAAGATCCTAACGGTATCCCAAATAATCTTTTACCGTTTATTGCACAGGTTGCTGTGGGTAAATTAAAGCAACTTGCTGTATTTGGCGATGACTACGACACAGTTGACGGTACAGGTGTGCGCGACTATATACACGTTGTAGATTTAGCAATTGGTCATTTAAAAGCGCTTGATAAAATTGCCAGCAGCACGGGTGCATTAGTTTATAACCTGGGTACTGGTAACGGGTATTCTGTACTGCAAATGGTTAATGCATTTATTAAAGCCAGCGATCAGGCTGTGCCATATCAGGTTTCACCTCGCCGCCCAGGCGATATAGCCGCCTGTTATGCAGCACCAGAAAAAGCACTAAATGAACTTGGTTGGGAAGCGGTGCGTGGCATTGATGAAATGATGCAAGATACATGGCGTTGGCAGTCAAATAACCCCAACGGTTATAAAGGTTAAGTAAAAAGTAATTTATAAGCTTTGCCTGTTGCACCAGCAGGTAAAGCGCCCTTTACACTCTATATAAATAAATTATCTAAAACGCTATTGCACAAAAAAAAGAGAATAAAGGTAAGTGAGAAGACACCAAAGCATGAGATTACGAGCGTTGCTCGT
>NZ_BADY01000161.1:0-278 GCF_000241185.1 Pseudoalteromonas sp. BSi20495 | reverse complement strand
TTCACAAAGAGGTTAAGAGACGCTGCACTTTTAGAGGTAGTAATAAGTCTAAGTCTTGCTAACTTAAATAAGCCCAGCTAGTAAACCATCGCTTGTGTTTCTCATTTACTCCTCTTTCACTTCTCTATGTGAAATAGATCTTTTAGTGGTTTTTGTTAGCAAAGAAATTAAATAAACAGAAGCGTTGCTTCTCGCGTAAGCAAGCTTCACTACTACAGCCGAAATTTAAAACCGAATAAGATTAACCTGTAGACGCACAACTTGTTGGCGTGACGGGC
>NZ_BADY01000162.1:0-261 GCF_000241185.1 Pseudoalteromonas sp. BSi20495 | reverse complement strand
TTTGCCATTTTGGCTTGCTAGGTACACTTTGCACCTAGCCAAAATATAAACTAAATAGTGGTAAACCAAAAATATAAGTTATACCAACACCCGTTAATGAAATACCAAAACTAACAAACCAAACTAACGCTGAACCGCGAATAAATGATGAGTCAGTACTTTCTAATTGCCGTTTGGCCCAAGCGTTATAGTTGTGAAATACAAAGAACCCACCAAACGACAATGTAATACCAAGGATTACATAAAGCCAAAGATCAAAAG
>NZ_BADY01000163.1:0-6736 GCF_000241185.1 Pseudoalteromonas sp. BSi20495 | reverse complement strand
TAGCCTTTGTTTAGTGCAAAAAACAAGCAGGGTGTCTTATGGCAATCGCAAGAAAGCGTCAAGTAAGTTTGGTTGATACAAAGTACTACCACTGTATATCACGATGTGTACGCCGTGCATTTTTATGTGGTGAAGACCATTTTACGGGTCAATCTTTTGAGCATCGACGAGGGTGGGTTGAAGATAAGTTACTCGCATTAGCCAAGGTGTTTTGTATTGATGTCTGTGCTTATGCTGTTATGAGTAACCACACCCATTTAGTCATGTATGTTGATGATAAAAAAGCGAATCGGCTGAATGACAAAGCGATTGTTATTCGCTGGCATAAACTCTGTAAAGGCACATTGTTAACGCAGAAATACGTACAAGGTGAAAAGCTAAGTAAAGCTGAACTTATCTTTTTTAATCAAACGGTAAAGGAATATCGAGAGCGTCTATCAAGTATTAGTTGGTTTATGCGGGTGTTAAATGAAGACATTGCGCGCAGGGCAAATAAAGAAGACAACTGCACTGGCCGTTTTTGGGAGGGACGATTTAGTTCACAAGCATTATTAGATGAAGCCGCATTGGCGGCCTGCATGGCGTATGTAGACTTAAATCCCATTAGAGCCAAAATGGCTAACACCCCAGAAGAATCTGACCATACCAGCGCTCAACTACGCTTAACATGCGCAAAAGAAGGCAAGCAACCGAAAAAATTGCTCCGCTTTGCAGGCATGCCACGTCAAATCATGCCAAAAGGGCTACCGTTTGAGCTTAAATCGTACCTTGAACTTGTTGAGTTAACAGGGCGTTGTATACGAGAGGACAAACGAGGGTATATTGAAAGTACACACTTACCCTTACTCGAAAGAGTCAATATTTCCTCTGAAAACTGGTTGAAACTCACCACACAATTTACACGCGTATTTCATGGTGCAGTAGGCAGGCCGATCTCACAAGCAAGTTACTGTGAAAATCTAAACAGAAAACGGCGATCGAATATTAGTAACTGTGAAAAGCTACTCGCATAAAGTTTAAACGCTTCAGTAAAAAGTTAAAACTGCATCATGCAGTCATTTTCATGCGTGTAATTTAGGTTTAAGAGTGATAATGGCTTATTTATAGGGTGAAATGAAAGTAACCCAATAGTAAAAGATAAATTTTTAGCTGAAAAAGTAAATTTAATAGCACAGTTTTATTTGTTTAATTAGAGTGGCTGTCTAGTTTAGTCTAAATAGGATTCGTATCCACTTAAATGCCAATGACCTGATGATGGTATTATGAGGTTTTCCTTTGGCTTCTTGCTGCCGATAATAGGCTTTAGCCCAAAATGAATAACGCACAGATAATCCTGCCCATTCCACAAATGTTTGCCTTAAAAATTTAGTGCACGAGTATCGCCAGTGTATCCATTCCTTCTTGCCACTGCGTTCGGTCACTGGAGCAATGCCTGCGTATTTTTGTATGTCAGCGGCGCACTTATAGCGGTCACGATTTGACCCCATAGCGGCTAATAATCGAGGTGCTAATTGTGGCCCCGCCCCAGGTAAACTATCAAAGATAGCGCGATATGTATGTTGCTTATAAAGTGTTTTAATTTCGTCATCAAATCGTGTTATTGCCAACATAAGTTGTTGGCAAATTAGGATAACACCCATCCTAATTGTTTCAAAAAATTAACAGAAACAGTGTGATGAGTGTATTGTTATAAATAATGAATCACGTAAAAACTGAGCTATGTAGACAAAGTGAAAGTAAAAATAGACAGCCCAATCGGGCTACGATAGTGGTTTATTAAAGAATAGCAAACGACTCGGCTGTATCGAACCGGCTTTCCTTTAAATAAAAAGCGGAACATTACAGTGAATAAAGGCATGAATAAATTGACCTTACGGAGCCAAGCGAAAGTGAATGCCTTTAGTTTATGCTGCGGCAACTGTATTGCCTTGTTCATAATATAGAAAAGCTGCAAAACACGATGCATTAAGAAGGGGAAGCCCTTTTAACCTAATTATAAGCCACTGAAACACCAGTAAATCCTTCCAAAACGCCAATTAAAACAATATCAAACACTTCAATATTCTGCGTAAAAATACAGTAATCAATTGAACCAAAATAGGAACTCAGCTATGGTTGATTCATCAATAAAAATAAATAAAAAACAAGTTAATCTACAGGCTCGTTAGCCAGTTTTCCACTTGGGCATTCGAAAATATATTTATAACATTTTAAAAGGAAGTTTTATGCAAGCATCACACTCATCAACGGAAGATAAATATCATGAATTTAGAGATAGTAGTCGCAGAATTGCGCAAAATAGTTTACCTCAAAATTAGTCTGAAATAGTCGGCTTAAAACCAGTAGACTCTATAGCCTTAGCTCATGCAAAGAGATGGGAGGAAAATTTAAGTAGAAGCGATGATGCAAGTTGGACGTGGTCGGAAGGCTTTAGGCAGTATGCCTACCGTCACCCGAAACGCTTTGATCTGGCTATTTGGTTTGCAAAATCTCAGTTATGTGGGTTAAGCATTGGCAAGCCAACCTTTTCTGGTTCAAGATTAAGATTAGATATCTTGGAGGGAGCGCCTTCTTGGCACCCATTAAAGGGTAAAATAGTTGAAATTACAGTTTTAGCCGCTAAAACTTACGCAGCTTCAATTGGGGCAGATCAGGTCAGAATCATGCGCCCTATAAACGCTGAATTAATTAAGTATTACCAAGGTCATGGTTTTACTTATAAAAAAGGGAAGGAAAGTAATACGCCTTCATATTTATGGCAAAATTTATAGGATTACCATGTCTACAGACAAACCCAAACCTGGCACACCTGAATTTGACGAATGGCTTGCTAATAAAGCAAAAAAGTGGTCTGAAGATCTTTTTAGCAAAGATATGCCTCCTGAGTTAGCGGATTTAGAAAGCGGACTAATTGCAGGCCCAAAAAATATTGAAGATATTATGCCTGAAAAAACAATTGCCGAAGATATTGCAATTGAGAAAGACGAAAAGCGAAACTTAAAACGAGTTAAATAATCTTTTGTATTTATAATTCGACTAACAACACGCTCTGAGGTGGACAGCAAGCGCTAAAGCTCACTTTCCACCGCAAATTTTAACAGCGGTGATCCCTTACTTTTCAATGCAGTTAAGTAAGTTGATTCATCATAGGGCGTATGTGTTTTCCAGCACCTAAATAGGATTCGTATCCACTTAAATGCTAATGATCTGATGATTGTATTATGAGGTTTTCCTTTGGCTTCTTGCTGCCAACTATCGTGGCCAAGTAACGATGCTTTTGCCCAAAATGAATAACGCACAGATAATCCTGTCCATTCCACAAACGTTTGCCTTAAAATTTAGTGCATGAGTATCGCCAGTGTATCCATTCCTTCTTCCCACTGCGTTCGGTATGCGTATTTTGTATGTTAGCATCGCATTTATAACGGTCACAATTTGACCCCATAGCGGATGAAAATAATTAGGAAATTAGGATCGTACCCATACTAATCATTACGAAAAAATCCAACAAAAACAGTGTGATGGGTGCATTGTTATAAATAATGAATCACGTAAAAACTGAGCTATGTAGACAAAGTGAAAGTAAAAATAGACAGCCCAATCGGGCTACGATAGTGGTTTATTAAAGAATAGCAAACGACTTGGCTGTATCGAACCGGCTTTCCTTTAAATAAAAAGCGAAATATTACGGTGAATAAAGGGATGCATAAATTGACCTTACGGGGTCAAATGAAAGAGAATGCCTTTACTTTACACTGCGGCAACTGTATTGTCTTGTTCATAATATAGAAAAGCTGCAAAACACGATGCATTAAGAAGGGTAAGCGCTTTTACCCTAAATAAAAGCCACTCAAGTACCCGTAATACCGTCTAAAACGCCAATTAAAACAACACCAAACTCCCACTTTATATTCTGCATAAAATACAGTAATCGATTGAACCAAAATAGGAACTCAGCTATGGTTTGTTTATCAATAAAAATAAATAAAAAACGAAGTTAATCTACAGGCTCGTTATAAGCCTAATCCAGCAAGGATGCACAATTCATGTTAGAACAAGTATTTTCAGAGTCTTTAGAACAATTTTTTAGTAGAGAAACTAGCAATATATTAAGTGGTGTAGCCGAAAGAAACCTTTGTGGTAGGTTGGCAATGTATTTAGAAGCAAGTGCTCTATCAAATAATATTGAAGGTTATTATGCAGATCCTGAATATAACCGAAAACAAGGCGGGCAAGTTAAAACTATCCTCGATGATGAAATGGAAATAGTTACTATAAACTGTGACTTAATCCTTCATAGTCGTGGGGAAATCATGCCTAGAGATAATTTGATTGCAATTGAAATGAAAAAATCAGAACGCCCAGAAAGTGAAAAAGTAAGTGACCGAGCTCGTCTAAGAACAATGACTAAGCCAGGGTATGGGAATGAAGTCTATTCTTATGATGGAGAAACCCACCCAGAACATGTTTGCGGTTACGAATTAGGTTATTTCATCGAGATTGATAAAGATTCTCAGACATATATATTACAAAAATTTAGCTCAGGTGAATTAATCAGTACAGATAGCTATCGTTTCTAGGCTTATAACAACACGCCCTGAGGTGGACAGCAAGCGCTAAAGCTCACTTTCCACCGCAAATTTTAACAGCGGTGATCCCTTACTTTTCAATGAGTTAAGTAAGTTGATTCATCGTAGGGCGTATGTGTTTTCCAGCACCTAAATAGGATTCGTATCCACTTAAATGTCAATGATCTGATGATGGTATTATGAGGTTTTCCTTTGGCTTCTTGCTGCCGATAATAGGCTTTAGCCCAAAATGAATAACGCACAGATAATCCTGCCCATTCCACAAATGTTTGCCTTAAAAATTTAGTGCATGAGTATCGCAAGTGTATTCATTCCTTCTTCCCACTGCGTTCGGTATGCGTATTTTTGTATGTCAGCATCGCATTTGTAACGGTCACAATTTGACCCCATAGCGGATAAAAATAATTAGGAAATTAGGATGGCACCCATACTAATTATTACGAAAAAAGCCAACAAAAACAGTATGAAGAGTGCATTTTTATAAATAATGAATCACGCAAAAAGCTAAGCTATGTTGATAAGATGAAAGTAAAAATAGACAGTCCGATAGGTTGACGACAGCTGTTTATTAAAGAATGGCAAAATATTCGGCTGTATAGAGCCCGCTTTCCTTTAAATAAAAAGCGGAACATTACAGTGAATAAAGGCATGAATAAATTGACCTTACGGAGCCAAGCGAAAGTGAACGCCCAATGGCAACTGTATTGCCTTGTTCATAATATAGAAAAGCTGCAAAACACGATGCATTAAGAGAGGCAACCCCTTTTAAGCCAAAATAAAGCCACTGAAACACCCGTAAATCTTTCCAAAACGCCAGTTAAAACAATACCAAACCAGCTTTTATATTCTATGAAAAATACAGTAATCGATTGAACCAAAATAGGAACTCAGCTATGGTTTGTTTATCAATAAAAACAAATTTAAAAACGAGTTAATCTACAGGCTCGTTATATGCCATGGAGGTTGCAATGTTCAAAGTAGTAATCGGATTTTCTATCGTACTTTCTTTTCTTTGTATGTTGCTAGCAGCCGCACCTTTTACTCCAGCGATAGGTGTGTCATTTATTATGTTATTGTTTGCGGGCTTTATTGGTTACAATGGCTTCCTCCAATCAAGTATAGTGTTGCTGTTAATCAATACTCTCGCTGTTATTGGAAGTCCAGGTATGGATATCTCTAATACCGATACATTAATTTTCGTACTAATACTCTTTCCAATTTCATATGGCGGTGTTTTAATTGGTGTAAGAAAATTAGTTGTGAGAACCAGCACCTAATCGGGTAGCCGGAGGTCTCTAACCTCCAGCCCCCACAACACCCATCATACGCTTTTTATTGACAGGAAGTGCAATGGGCGGTTCATCTCCCGTGATGAATATCGATCCAAATATCTCTCAATGACACTAAACCTTGTGATGCTAAATAGTCATTGCCTAGCGCAATGTTAATTCCTTTTTTTTGAGCTTCGACAAGGCCCTTTACTGTTGATACCAAAGGCTATGGCGAGTCGTTCGCTAACACCCAGTTTTATTAAACTGGGTACTTTCGTGCGTGGTTTACGCCATTGCCGCCAGTAGCACATTCTTATCCTACGGCGGATCCAATGATCTAAATCCACCGCTAACTGATAAGCGTTGGCTATTAGGTAATAGTGTCCCCAGCCACGTAAATACTGCGTAAGTTTATGAATCTGTAGGCCATTGAGATCCCTCAGTTGCGGTTAGTAAGTTCTCTTACATTTGCTTTAAATTTCTTTAGCGGAATATTACAGTGAACAAAGGCATGAATAAATTGACCTTACGGGGTCAAACGAAAGTGAATGCCTTTAGTTTATGCTGCGGCAAATGTATTGCCTTGTTCATTATATAGAAAAGCTGCAAAACACGATGCATTAAGAAGGGGGAGCCCTTTTACTTTAAATAAAAGCCACTCAACCACCCTTAATCCCTTCCAAAACGCCAATTAAAACAATATCAAACACTTCTATATTCTGCGTAAAAATACAGTAATCAATTGAACCAAAATAGGAACTCAGCTATGGTTTGTTTATCAATAAAAAAAATTTAAAAACGAGTTAATCTACAGGCTCGTTAGGTACACATGAAATCTATTGATGTAGGCAAAAATATTTGTGATTGAATTAACTA
>NZ_BADY01000164.1:0-6717 GCF_000241185.1 Pseudoalteromonas sp. BSi20495 | reverse complement strand
GATCAACACGCCCTAGCTAAAGCGAAAAAGGCCTTACAAATGTAAGGTCCTTTTTTATGTGTAATACATTTATTTTAACGAGCGTACGGGTCGGCAACTATTTTATCTACGTACCATTTTCCTTTTTTACGAAGCATTTTTAACACTGCGCATTTCATCAATTTTCCCGCCATTTAGGGTGCCAGTAAAAATCAAATTTATTTTAGCTTTATCACCATATTGTTCTCGTAAACTCATATTTGACATGTCGACTTCAATAACTACCTCATCATATTGCATGTTTATCAAGTTACGAGAGAATTGTTTAGCTGTTCCGTAAGATTTCATTATGCGAGTTAGGTTAGGTGTTGCCATTTTGCTGGCTTTTTGAAGGTCTTTTTGGTTATAAAGTGCATCAAAATAAGCGGTTGCTGTATCACCTGGACTATCGCTAGATATTTTGGCATCGTCGCCGCAACCTACAATAAATAGGCAAGTTATGACACTTAGAATAGTTAGTAGTTTTTTCATTGTTATCATTATTGTTGTTGATTAAGCTTTTTAAAGTGTGTGGCTAAATTATGAATATGTAAAGAGGGAGGCAATATTTAAGGGCTGATCTTTCGATAAATAATAAAAAAGGATGCCATAAGCATCCTTTTTAAACATGTGTAGATTACTGTACTAGCTCTTGTTCACTAAACTCTTCATCAAACATTGGGCTTGATAAGTAACGCTCAGTTGCACTAGGTAGGATAACAACAATATTTTTATCTGCGTTTTCAGGTTTTTCTGCGATACGTTTAGCTGCAACAACGGCTGCACCTGATGAAATACCCACCAAAATACCTTCTTTTTTCATTAATTGATGCGCCATAGCTATTGCGTCTTCGTTAGATACAAGCTCTGCACCATCAATTAAATCCATATCTAAGTTGCCAGGAATAAAGCCTGCACCAATCCCTTGGATTTTATGAGGGCCTGGTTTGATTTCTTCACCGGCAAGCGTTTGGCTAATAACAGGAGAGTTAGTTGGCTCAACAGCAATAGACTTAACGTTTACACCTTTTTCTGTTTTAAGGAAGCGGCTAACACCTGTAATAGTACCACCAGTGCCTACACCCGCTACAAAAAAGTCTACTTTGCCGTCAAGCGCATCATAAATCTCAGGACCTGTTGTTTCAAAGTGAATTTTAGGGTTTGCAGGGTTTTCGAATTGCTGTAATAAAATATATTTATCAGGTGCCGTTGCTTGAATTTCTTTTGCTTTTTCAATTGCGCCATTCATACCTTTAGCACCGTCGGTAAGCACTAGATTTGCACCTAATGCTTTTAATAGCTTGCGACGTTCTAGGCTCATAGTATTAGGCATAGTAAGCGTTAACTTATAACCGCGTGCTGCTGCAACAAATGCAAGTGCAATACCGGTGTTACCCGATGTTGGTTCAATAAGCTCCTTACCTTCAACAAGCTGACCTGATTTTTCAGCTTCCCAAATCATTGATGCACCAATACGGCATTTGATGCTAAAGCTAGGATTACGAGATTCAACTTTAGCGTATACATTCCCACCTGTAACACGGTTAAGTTTTACTAGCGGCGTATTACCAATACTTAGTGAGTTATCTTCAAAAATAGTAGACATAATGTTCCTTTGGATACAATCTGATCAACGTGTTAATAGCCTTTGCCACTAACTATATAGACACACTTTACTGAGAGTTTAAAAAAACTAAAGTAAAGTTTGGCTATAACATATATCTATTGAGCTTATAACTAAGTGAAATTAAAATCCACAATAGCTGATACTTTAGTTATTAAAGGTGTGTACTAAATTTTTAAAGTAAGTGAGAGATGATTAGTTGAGCAATTTAAGTTAAAAATTAACTTAAAATAAGTGCAATTGATGTTTATTTGTGCAAATGAACTTCACTTGAACAGTTTTATGACACAAGCTAGGTAAAACATGATAAAAACACGTATCTAAATTCAATTAAGCAATCACAATGAAGTTAATCTTAAAATTAATTGCCGGTATTGTGGCCGGTATTTTAGTCGGACTTTACGTACCTATAACGGGTGTTGAACTTTTATTCACAGTAAAAGAGCTGATTGGTCAAATTATCTCCTTTACCATTCCACTTATTATTTTATTTTTTATTGCATCGGGCATTGCAGGCCTACCAAAAGGGTCAGGGCACTTACTTGGCAAAACCGTCGGCTTTGCTTATAGCTCTACAATTATTGCCGGTACACTTGCATTTTTATTAGTGAGTGCCGTTATTCCTTTTTTAAGTGGAAACATTACGTTTGAAGCAGAAGTTGCTACTGAAATAGGTAGCTTTATTGATTTAGAAATTCCACCATTGATGGGGGTAATGACCGCGTTGGTAACTGCTTTTGTATTTGGTATTGGCATGAGCCAATTAGAGCTAGGTACACTGAAAAAAGTGTCTGATCAGGGGCGTGATGTTATTGATGGGCTTCTATCAAAGGTAATTATTCCTGCTTTACCATTTTACATTGCAGGTGTATTTGCCGAAATGACGGTGGCAGGCACAGTGGTAGATACATTGCAAACATTTGGTGTAGTACTAATTGCAGCGCTTGTTATGCATTGGTTATGGTTAAGCGTTTTATATATAGCGACAGGTATATTGTTAAAACGTAATCCAATCGAATTAGTTAAAAATATGCTACCTGCCTACTTTACTGCACTGGGGACAATGTCGAGTGCGGCAACAATTCCAGTTTCGCTACAATCAAGTAAAGCAAACAACGTAAAAGAAGATGTAGCAAACTTTACCGTACCACTGTGTGCAACCATTCATTTATCTGGCTCAACTATTACTATTGTAACGTGTGCAATGGCTGTTATGTTTTATCGCCAAACATGGAAGTACCTTCATTAATGGGGATATTGCCATTTATTATGATGCTCGGTGTCGTTATGATAGCAGCACCGGGTGCTCCAGGTGGTGCAGTTATGTCGGCGCTTGGTTTATTAACAAGCATGCTTGGGTTTAATGAAGGAGCTGTTGCATTAATGATTGCTCTTTATTTAGCACAAGATAGCTTTGGTACTGCATGTAATGTAACCGGTGATGGTATCATTGCATTATGGGTTGATCGTTTTAGCGATAAAAAATCATATTAAACTATTAGATTGAGACAATAATATTAGTTATTGTCTCGCTTTATATATGTTACTGTGGCAAATTAATTTATTAAATTGCATGTTGTTAGGTAAATGAGGATGTTCCATTGATTAATGTACTTTTAGTTGATGACCATGAACTTGTACGAACAGGCATCAAGCGCATTCTTGATGACGTACGAGGGTTTAAAGTAATTGGCGAAGCTAAAACCGGCGAAGAGGCTGTACAGTTTTGCCGTCAGCATGCGCCAAACATCGTATTAATGGATATGAACATGCCAGGTATGGGCGGATTAGAAGCGACTAAAAAGATTTGTCGTTACTGTCCCGATGTAAAAATTATTGTGCTCACTGTTAATTGCGAAGACCCATTTCCTAGTAAAGTAATGCAAATTGGCGCGCATGGCTTTTTAACTAAAGGTGCAGGTTCTGACGAAATGGTGCGTGCTATTCGCTGTGTTCATGCAGGTCAGCGATACATAGCTCCTGAAATAGCGCAGCAAATAGCGCTAGCGCAAGTGACCGGCCGTACAGATGAAAACCCTTTTCAGAGCTTATCTGAACGTGAGCTGCAAATTATGCTTATGATCACCAAAGGTGAAAAAGCACAAGATATAGCTGAACGTTTGAACCTAAGTTCTAAAACAGTAAATAGCTATCGTTACCGTATGTTTGAAAAGCTTAATGTAGGTGGTGATGTTGAGCTTACCCACTTAGCTATTCGTCATAAAATGATTGATATAGACGTGTCGTACTAACCTATAATTTATGTCTGAATTTGATCACGTACATTTCCTCAAAACGCTATCAAGCGAGCCTGGTGTTTACCGTATGCTTGATAGTGATAGCCAAGTTATTTATGTTGGTAAAGCCAAGCATTTAAAAAAGCGTGTCAGCAGTTACTTTAGAAGTAACATTACCGACAGTAAAACACGCGTTTTAGTGAGTAATATTTGTGATATTGACGTCACACTTACTAATACTGAAACCGAAGCGCTGCTGCTTGAAAATAATCTAATAAAAAAATATCAGCCTCGCTATAACATATTATTACGCGACGATAAGTCGTATCCCTATATTTTACTAACGAGCCATAAACACCCTCGTTTAGCGTTTCATCGTGGTAGTCGTAAAATTAAAGGCGAATACTTTGGGCCATTCCCTAGTGCAGGAGCTGTATCTGAAAGCTTGCGCTTAATGCAAAAAATATTTCCTGTTCGTCAATGTGAAGATGCTTATTACCGCGCAAGAAGCCGACCATGTCTGCAATATCAGCTTAAGCGTTGCTCAGCTCCGTGTGTAAATAAAGTCACGGATGATGATTACAGCGAGCAAGTTGACTATGTCCGTAAGTTTTTAACGGGTAAATCTCACGAAGTTATTGCTGATTTAATAAAAAAAATGGAAGCAGCCAGCCTACAATTAAATTTTGAACTGGCGGCAAAAGTTCGCGACCAAATAATGCTACTTCGTAAAATGCAGGAGCAACAGTCTATATCTGGTAATTTTGCTGAAATGGACGTAGTTGGTTTTGCCCATTTAAACGGATTAAATGGCATTCATTTATTAATGATCCGCGATCATAAAGTACTGGGCAGTAAAACGTATTTTCCTAAAGTACCTAAAGATTCAAGTGAGCAAGAAATCCTAACCTCATTTTTAGGCCAATACTACTTAGCGCCTGGAGCAACAGGGCGTATTGCAAAAGAAATCATATTACCGTTTGAAATAGAAGAGAGCGATGCACTCGGCGAAGCACTCACACAAGTAAGTGAGCGCAAAGTAATACTTAAAGTAGTTACCCGTGGTGAGCGTGCTCAATACTTACAACTGGCCAACAAAAATGCATTAAACAGTATTGCAGTTAAGCAAAGTACCCAAGACTCTATTAATAAACGTTATGCACAATTAAAAGCAACACTGCGACTTGACGATATTACTCGAATGGAGTGTTTTGATATAAGCCACACCATGGGAGAGAACACTGTTGCAAGTTGTGTTGTATTTGATTCTCAAGGACCAAATACTAAAGAGTACAGGCGCTATAACGTAACGGGTATTACCGGTGGTGATGATTACGCTGCAATGGAGTTTGCGCTTAATAAGCGTTACAACAAATTAGTAGATGAAGACAAAATTCCAGACGTTATCTTTATAGACGGTGGTAAAGGGCAACTGGGGCGTGCGGAGCAGTACTTTTCTAACTGGCCGCATACAAAAATGCCATTATTGGTCGGTGTTGCTAAAGGTACTAGCCGTAAACCAGGCCTTGAAACACTATTGATTGACGGTGGTCGAAAAACTATCCCAATGGATTCTGATGCACCTGCACTGCATTTGATTCAGCATATACGCGACGAATCTCATCGCTTTGCTATTGCAGGGCATCGTAATAAACGTCAAAAACAACGAACACAATCACTATTAGAAGAAATAAATGGAGTAGGTTCTAAACGTCGCCAAACATTATTAAAATATTTAGGGGGCATGCAGGGAGTAAAAGCTGCTAATATAGAACAGTTAAAGAAAGTTCCTGGGATCAGCCCTGACATGGCTGAGAAGATATTTAACCATTTGCATGACAAGGGCTAGCCCTACATGCGAATATAGAAAAAAAGACATATCCAAGTAGTTATGTGGAATATTCCAAACACACTCACAACATTTAGACTTTTTCTTATCCCCGTTTTTTTGGTGATATTTTATTTGCCTTATAGCTGGGCTTTTTTTGCTGCCGCTTTTATTTTTTGGCTTGCATCAATAACCGATATACTCGACGGTTATTTAGCAAGAAAGCTTGAGCAATCAACTCCTTTTGGTGCTTTTTTAGATCCCGTTGCTGATAAAGTAATGGTATGTGCTGCGCTAGTCGCATTATCTGATCAGTACCAATCAATGTATATGACAATACCGGCTCTTATTATAATAAGTCGTGAAATTATCATATCTGCACTTCGTGAATGGATGGCAGAGCAAGGTAAGCGTGGTAACGTCGCCGTATCAAATATGGGTAAAATAAAGACGGCTGCACAAATGTTAGCCATTATCGGTTTGATTTGGCAATATGATACGTGGATGAACTATTTAAGTTTTGGACTACTGTATATTGCGACCTTTTTAACCTTGAGTTCAATGCTGCAATATTTACGTGCAGCGTGGGGCGAATTGACTAAAAATTAACTCTAAATGTATAATAACGCACCGTTTTAGATAAAAAACAAGCAAACAGTTCAAAACTAGCATTTTTTGTATTGACGCGTTTAATAATCTCTGTAGAATGCGTCCGTGTTGAGAGGGCATAGCCCCCTAGATAAACAAAACGGTAATTAATCAGTTACCTAAATGACTCACATAAGTAATCATGTGATAATTAAAATAACTGATAAATAAAATGCGGTACTAGCTCAGTTGGTAGAGCGCGACCTTGCCAAGGTCGAGGTCACGAGTTCGAGCCTCGTGTACCGCTCCAAGTTTATCTTAAGGTTAATACCCCGTACAGGGGCGGAATGGCAGAGTGGCCATGCACCGGATTGCAAATCCGTCTACCTCGGTTCGACTCCGGGTTCCGCCTCCATTTCAAC
>NZ_BADY01000165.1:0-236 GCF_000241185.1 Pseudoalteromonas sp. BSi20495 | reverse complement strand
CCGGGCACCACTTTAAATTATTTTACCAAGATGATTTAAAGTTGATAAAACAGTATTTTGCGGTACTAGCTCAGTTGGTAGAGCGCGACCTTGCCAAGGTCGAGGTCACGAGTTCGAGCCTCGTGTACCGCTCCAAATTATTTGGACACATTTAGGCGGAATGGCAGAGTGGCCATGCACCGGATTGCAAATCCGTTTACCTCGGTTCGACTCCGGGTTCCGCCTCCATATAATTT
>NZ_BADY01000166.1:0-6161 GCF_000241185.1 Pseudoalteromonas sp. BSi20495 | reverse complement strand
GGTGTGGTAGACGTAGAGCTTGCTCACGTTAGAAGCGCAGCTTCTCATGACTTAATATACTCAAGCTATCATTCTAAAAGTGTTGCTTTTAAACGCCAGCAAGCTGCGCGCTACAAGGTGCATATTGTTTTGTATAAAAATCATCAGCGCTTTGTATAACTATTACCTAGTTAATGCTAGTGTTTAAAGCACATACATTTTTATAATTTACTGGATTAACCGCTAAATTGTGGAGTCAAATATGTCTAATTGGGTTGATGCAACTGTAAAAAAAGTAACATGGTGGAACGAAACGCTTTTTAGCTTAACGGTTAATGCCGATGTAGAGCCATTTAAAGCAGGGCAGTTTACTAAGCTTTCAATAATTGAGGATGATAAACGCATTGCGCGTGCATATTCATACGTTAATTCACCCGATAGCTCAGCTCTAGAGTTTTATCTTATCAACGTAGCTGACGGGCTTTTATCACCGCGCTTAGCAAAACTACAGCCAGGCGACAACGTATTAATTGAGCGCCGTGCAACAGGTTTTTTACGCTTGACGAAATTCCACAAAGTGAGCAGCTGTGGATGTTAGGCACTGGCACAGCCATCGGGCCATTTTTATCAATATTGCAACAACCTGAGGTATGGCAAAAGTATCAGCATATAAACTTAGTGCATGGCGTACGTTTTAATAGTGATTTAAGTTACCAGCCGCTTATAAATGAGCTTTTAAAAGCTTACCCAGCACAACTTAATTATATACCTGTTGTGAGCCGAGAAGAGCCGTTAGAGGGCTTACATGGGCGTATTACTGATGCAATTCAAAGTAGTCGCCTATTTGATAAAGTAAAGTTAGATCCAGCACCAAATAATGCCCAATTTATGATTTGTGGCAATCCACAAATGGTAAAAGACACAACCGAACTTCTTATAGGGAAAAGCTTTAAGCGTAACAGGCGCAGAGAGCCTGGACATATAACAGTCGAACAGTACTGGTAAGTGGCTGAATGACTACCCGCAAACTCTAAAATTTGTTATGTTGCACCACATTACGCGTTTAGTGTTCATATTAGGAAAGTTATGAAACCGTTATCAATTATTTTAGCTTCATTAATCACCACAGTTGCATTGATTAGTTATGCCTCAGATCAGCAACCTGAAGTAACCGAGCCAAAACTCAAAAGTGCAGAGCAAGTTGTTACAAATAAAGGTGACTCAGTCTCAAAAAATACCAATACAGATAACTTTGCAACTGAAATAGAAGCTAACGATAAAATTAATACTCTTGAATACAAAGCGCCCGAACTTAAAAAACCGGTAATCGACACCGCTAAAACAGATGATTCAAAAGTATTCGGTAACGAAGCACCACAGCCAGTAGAAAAGCCAAAAAATAAAGTAGAGAAAGCAGTGGCTGTTGCCGAGGCCGAAAAAGCAGTTACGCAAGCTAAAGAGGCACTTACTACTAAGCAGCAAACTAAGGCAAAGCAGTCACGTGAGTCACTTGCCGTGGTTGAGCAATTGGTCAACGCTTACAACGCACGTAACATTGAAGAGTTTATTCGCGTGTACTCTGAAGATGTAGAGTTTTATATTTTCCCAAATGAGCTATTATTTAAAGGTAAAGAAAAACTAATCGCACGTTATGGGCTAATGTTTAAAAAGCTCAAATGTATTCACTCATCGCCAATTAAGCGCATAGTGCACGGTGACATAGTAATAGATCATGAGTTATCAGAAACATGCTCCACTGATAAAAACGTTGTAGATAAACGTTCAGAGTTAATTTCGAGCTATCAAATTAAAGACGGCAAAATAATACGCGTCTTATTTTTCCGTTAAAGGACTGTTATGCAAATAAGTGACGAAAGAAAAATTCGCTTAATGTACCGAGTTGAGCCAGGCTGCTTAGGGCCTGATGGTGCTAACCATATAGAAGATTTTTGCCGTTTTGCTAACAAGCATATTAAATCGCCTTATTACGGCTTGTTTGTCTTTTTACCTCGTTACGATAAACAAAAAGATGAGCGTCAATACAGTGTAAATAGCCGTAACTTATCGCAAGTACAAGCTAAGGCGTACTTAAATCATTTTGATATTGATATAGATAATTTTGAAGAGCAGCTCGACGAGCTGCTCGCTAAAGCAATAGATTTATATTTTAAACGTTAAAATGCACTGCATGCAGCATACTATAAATTTAATTGTATTCCAGACGCTTCACCAGCCACAATTGTATTAAAGCTCTCGTTATCGTGTAAGCTTGCAAATGCACTTTCGTGTAATAGTTCATTACGTAAATTAGGCGAGTAATCTAGTGCCATTTTAATATCGGCTAGGGCATCTGCATGCTCATGTATTAGGGCAAAAGCACAGGCTCTTTGCCAGTATGCGTAGCCATAATCACTATCTATATCAATGGCTTGATTGCATAGTTCAATTGCTTGTGCTGTTTCGTTAATTTCCAGTAGTGCGTCAGCTTTATAAGCTATTGCTTCTACATCTTCTGGTTTACGTTTTAAAATTTCATCAAATATTTCAATTTTATTTGCAAAATCACTTTCTAAATTGGCGCGCATCCATAGCGAATGAACCTCGTTGGTAACCGATATACGTTCTTGGTTACTGAGTATTTCTTCAGAGCGTACACGCAGTTTTTCTTCAAGAATTTTTAATCTGTCTTCGTATTCATCCGTAATTACACTTACGCGTGTATTTACAATATCTTCTACTTTATTTTTAACATCACGTAGCGAGTTCCAACCCACTAAAACCAAAATAGATGCCGTGGCAGTAATAATAAAAAACACATTATTAATGGTATCGGTTGTGTATGTGAGCGCACGATCAGCGGTATCTAGTTGGGCGTGGGTAACTTGTTTAGTTACATCTTCACGTAGCTTTTGTTGATCTTGTCGTACTGCTTTTAGTTCATCTAAAACGTAGCGTTCTAAAAGTGGTTTATACATAGGCTCCTTTAGTTGGCTAAGGGCATGTTGTTGTTCTTGCGCAGTGAGCACTTCTGGCCTTTGTTCTGCTGCGTTCACAGTAGCCAAAAAAAATGTAAAACAAACAAAAAGTAAGGATATGTAATAACGCATTGGTATGCCTAGTTAAATTAATTGCGAGTGTAACTTTAACACGCACAGCTAAAAGGCACAAAGCTAGTGAAGCCAAAAATTTTGCAAAAAAAAGCCAGTTCAAGGTGAACTGGCCAAAACTGCTAAAACAACAAAAGTTGCAGGGAAATACAGGAGATAAATTGCATACTAACTGAATTTAGCTGAACAATTACTTAACTCAATTCAGTTAGTTAAAATAAGAAGATACACAAGGTATCTGGTTTATAAAGTAAAGGTGTATTGGGCTTAAGTAATACACCTTTATCGTTATAACTATAATTTCATGGTGAAGGGGGATATTCCAATGTGCGCTTAAGTAAATCAAAGCCACTTTTGAGCCCTTCACTTATCAATACGGCGAAATTTTTCAGTGCGATCACAGGTCTTCTAAAAAAGTTAAGATAAATATTTTAATCTCGTATTTTAAATACAGTTAGAAAGTGCAGTAAAAAGTATGCACAACTAACTATCCATCAAAATTATAAATGACAACAATCGTTTTAAACAGCCGTTCGGTGCTGGTATAGCATAATTTATAAGCCTATATTAAATACACATAAGTATTTAGGCCGGTGTACTAAGTTATAAACCAACTAAATAAAATAACCGTTACTTTTGTACTATAAGGATTTCAGAATGAGCAACCCTAAAGCAGGCCAATGTCCGGTCATGCATGGTAGTAATACTAAAACGTCTAATCCAAATACCGATTGGTGGCCAAACGCCCTTAACTTAGACATACTTCATCAACACGATACAAAAACGACTCCATATGACAGCGATTTCAACTACGCTGAAGCATTTAAAACACTAGATTTAGAAGCCTTAAAAACCGATTTAAAACACTTAATGACGCAAAGCCAGCAGTGGTGGCCAGCCGATTGGGGCCATTACGGTGGTTTAATGATTCGCATGGCATGGCACTCAGCAGGATCATACAGACTAGCTGACGGGCGTGGTGGTGGCGGTACAGCTAATCAGCGTTTTGCTCCGCTAAATTCATGGCCTGATAATGGCAATCTCGATAAAGCGCGTCGTTTATTATGGCCAATTAAGAAAAAATACGGCAATAAACTCTCGTGGGCCGACTTAATTATTTTAGCGGGCAACATGGCATACGAATCAATGGGTTTAAAAACCTTTGGGTTTGCAGGCGGGCGCGAAGATATTTGGCATCCTGAAAAAGACGTATATTGGGGAGCTGAAAAAGAATGGCTCGCACCAAGCGACGGACGCTACGCCAATGTAGACAAGCCAGACACAATGGAAAACCCGTTAGCCGCAGTACAAATGGGCTTAATTTACGTTAACCCAGAAGGTGTTAATGGTGTACCCGATCCACTTAAAACAGCAGCACAAGTTCGCGAAACGTTTGCGCGTATGGCAATGGACGATGAAGAAACAGCAGCACTTACCGTAGGTGGGCATACCGTAGGTAAAACGCATGGTAACGGTAAAGCCGAAAACCTAGGGCCAGAGCCAGAGGCTGCTGATGTACACGAGCAAGGTCTTGGTTGGAACAACACCACAACACGTGGTATTGGTCGCGATACAGTAACTTCTGGTATTGAAGGGGCATGGACTACCCACCCAACTAAATGGGATAACGACTACTGTAAACTACTGTTAAGCTACGAATGGGAATTAACAAAAAGCCCAGCAGGCGCTCATCAGTGGGAACCGGTTAATATTAAAGAAGAAGACAAGCCTGTTGATGTAGAAGATCCATCAATTCGTTTAAACCCAATAATGACTGATGCCGATATGGCCATGAAAATGGATCCAGCGTATCGTAAAATTATTGAGCGTTTTTATAACGACTTTGATTACTTCTCAGACGTATTTGCTCGCGCTTGGTTTAAATTAACTCACCGCGATTTAGGTCCTAAATCACGTTATTTAGGTGCCGATGTGCCAAGCGAGGATCTTATTTGGCAAGACCCAGTACCTACCGTTGACTACACACTCACAAACGCCGAAATTAGTGATTTAAAAACAACCTTACTTAATAGCGGTATTAGTGCTGCTGATTTAATTAGCACGGCATGGGACAGTGCTCGTACTTATCGTGGTTCTGATCACCGTGGTGGCGCAAATGGCGCACGTATTCGTCTTGCACCACAAAAAGATTGGCAAGGTAACGAACCAACACGTTTAGCAAATGTACTAGCTGCACTTGAAAAAGTACAAGCAGGTTTAAACAAGCAAGTTAGCATCGCCGACTTAATTGTTTTAGGCGGAATAGCCGCAGTAGAACAAGCTGCTAAAAGCGCTGGTGTTGATGTAACCGTACCGTTCGCGCCAGGACGAGGGGACGCAACAGACGACATGACCGATGCCGAATCGTTTGATGTGCTTGAACCCATTCATGACGGCTTTAGAAACTGGCTGAAAAAAGACTATGTAGTATCCGCGGAAGAGCTTTTACTAGAGCGTAGCCAGTTGATGGGTTTAAGTGCACCAGAAATGTCAGTATTACTTGGTGGCATGCGCGTGTTAGGCACTAACCACAATGGCAGTCAGCATGGCGTATTTACAAGTAATGTCGGCACCTTAAGTAATGACTTTTTTGTAAACTTAACGGATATGGCGTACCGCTGGGAGCCTACTGAAAAAGGGTTGTACAATATTGTAGAGCGTACAAGCGGCGTAACTAAATGGACTGCAACACGTGTTGATTTAGTATTTGGCTCAAACTCGGTTTTACGTGCACTTGCTGAGTTTTATGCGCAAGACGACAACAAAGAACGCTTTGTTCACGACTTCGTAAATGCATGGGTAAAAGTAATGAATACCGACAGGTTTGATATTAAATAATCTGTGCGATGAACATAAAAAAGGGGGAGTAATTAATTACTCCCCCTTTTTTATTTATAACGCAGTGGCAAACATATATTTGTAGACGTCGAACTTGCTCACGCGAGAAGCAAGAACTTCTAATCATTGAATCACACAACTTAAAAACTATGTTTTACACGCCAGCAAGCTGTGCGTTTACAGGGCTTATACCCAAGTTTCAGAATATGATTTGTAGACGTAGAGCTTGCTCACGTG
>NZ_BADY01000167.1:0-34961 GCF_000241185.1 Pseudoalteromonas sp. BSi20495 | reverse complement strand
ATTACTTACTTGCGGTAAAAGCAAACCATAAAAGGCTACTGTCACAAATAGAAGATGTGCTATTACCTGAGGTAGCACGACAAGCATCTGATGGGCTCTTGTTTAACGAAGCCGATTATCAAAAAAATAGAGAAGAATTTAGGTGCTGTGCAGTGAGCCATAACGTGAGCGGTTTATCAGAAACGATACACTGGGAAGGTGTAAAAACAGTGGGTGTTATTGTTTCTTATAGGAAAGAAAAAGGTAAATTAAGCAATGAGTTATGCTATAGATACTATATTAGTTCAGCGAATTTAACAGCGGAAGAGCTCGCGAGAGGAGCACGACAACATTGGCAAATAGAAAATGGATTACATTGGCGTTTAGATGTAGGATTTAAAGAAGATGAGTGTCGAATTAGGCGCGAAGGTGCAGCACCTGTATTTACGGGGCTGAGACACATCGCATTTAATCAGCTAAAAGCAGAAAAAAGCTTTAGTAAAGGCATGCCCGCAAAACAGAAAAAAGCTATGCGCAGTACAGCCTACCTTGAAAAGGTACTGAACGCATAGACTTTTTTCATGCTCTTGCCCTGTATTAACAAGTGCATTAATTGCAGTTAATGTAACCATTATTTGTAGTATGTTTTACTTTATAAAAACTGGGAAATTAGAAACTGTCGCATTAATTTGTATGAGTATTGTTTTTATATTGTGTATTGTCCTTACTTATACTGGAGGAAAGGAAAATACTGCATTGTATTGGCTCATGTTTTACCCTGTTGTTACCTTTTCTTCTTTAGGTGTAAGACTGGGCACATGGCTAGGTTTAACTTTATTACTGTGTTGTATCGCCATTTTATATGGTCCAAATTTCGGTCAAGTTGTGTATGGTGATATTGAAAAAACACGATTTATAGCATCGTTTACCTTAGTGTACATATTCTCATTTATTGGTGAGTTTTTTAGGTATCGAAGTCATATGGCAATTGCTGATATTACACTGGAACAAAAACAAGATGCTTATACCGATCAACTTACAGGGATTGCTAATAGACGCTTTATTACTTCTCATTTTTTAAAGCTTGTTGATAGTCGACCGAATGAATACCTTCCATTTTCATTATTATTACTGGATTTAGATCATTTTAAACGACTTAACGATACGTACGGCCATGATTTTGGTGATATTGTGTTAATTGAATTTACCAAAATACTCGAATCACAATTTCCTACATCAGCAGTAAAAGCACGGTACGGCGGTGAAGAATTTGTTGTTATTTTACCAAAAGAAACAAGTACGAATGCTGTTGATATTGCTAACCGTTTTCGTGAACACGTAGCAGCACAAGTGTTATTAGCTGAAGATAACCTACAAATATCACTTACCTGTAGTATTGGTGTGGTACAAGTTGATAAAGTAGGCGATTATAATAGTGCGCTAAAACAAGCTGATGAGTATATTTATAACGCCAAAGCGCTTGGTCGTAACAAGGTTGTTTCTACAAAAGATTAAGGATTAATATGAATCAATGTAAACTTATTTATATCCATGACCCAATGTGCAGCTGGTGTTGGGGCTACACACCAACCTGGCTTAAATTAAAAGCTGAGCTTGAAAATAAACTGACGGTTGAATATAAAGTAGGTGGTTTAGCCCCTGATAGCCAAACTGCAATGACGCAAAATATGAAAGAGCGGCTTGAAAGTATATGGCATAAAATAGAGAGCGAATTAGGTACACAATTTAATTTCGAATTTTGGCAGAAAAACCAACCAAGACGTTCAACATACCCAGCATGTAGAGCTGCATTAATTGCACGAAAAAAAATAAAGAAAGTGAAATGATTGAAGCAATCCAACATGCTTATTATTTAAATGCACAAAACCCGTCAGATGATAGTGTTTTAATTTGTTTAGCTGAACAAATAGGTTTAAATAAAAATGAATTTACCGTCGCTTTCCTATCAGATGAAGTTAATAATGAACTCAAAGCTGAATTACAATATACACGGAGTTTACCTATTCATGGATTCCCATCTTTAGTATTTCTTCGTGAGGATAAGCTGTATTCAATTGAGATTAATTATAAAGACTGGCGCCATACGTATAATCAAATTATTAAACTGTTAGATTAATTTATCTCTTTATTGTGAGTGTTTGCTCAACAAGTGATCACTCCTTCCTTTTAAGTCTTAATTGTTTCAGCTGTCATAAAATAGACTTTTTTGCGCAACATCCCTGTCATGTTTTATCTATAAACTTCTGCTCATTGGAAATCTCAAGCCATAAATTATTTGTATAACAAAGTTTTTGGCCTTGAAAAATAAACTAGCAAATCTGCTAATTAACGAGTGAAGGTGTATGCGATGAAAGGCGTTAAACCATTAATCTTAGCTGGTATTGTGGCCGCAAGTGCAGCAGTACAGGCAAACGATTTAAATAAGGTTATTGATAAAAGCAGTGAAATTAATATATCCGCTGCGCAATCACAAACAAAAATAGACAAGATTGCAGATTCAATGCAGGGACGTTTACAGCAATTTAAAACCCTAAATAAAGAAATTGACGGCTTAGCTGTTTACAACTCTCAGCTAACTAAGCAATTAAATAATCAAATCGAAGAAATGGAATCATTGAATTTATCAATGGATCAGGTTTCGATTATTGAACGTCAAATAACACCTTTAATGATGCGCATGATCACTGGTCTTGAACAGTTCATATCTCTTGATGTGCCATTTTTACAAGATGAACGTGCAAAACGTTTAACGTCTTTAAAAACGATGATGGATCGTGCTGATATTACTTCAAGCGAAAAGTTTCGTCGTGTTCTCGAAGCGTACCAAGTAGAAGTTGATTACGGCCGTACAATCGAAGCGTACACCGCTTTGTTAGAAGTTAGTGGCAAAGAACGTGAAGTTGATTTCTTACGCATCGGCCGTTTAGAACTTATTTACTTAACACGTGATGGCAAACAAGCAGGTAGCTGGAATATAGAAACGAAATCGTTTGCAGCACTGCCTGATTCGACAATAAGTCAAATTAACAAAGGTTTGCGCATAGCGCGTAAACAACTTGCCCCAGATATGCTAACTCTGCCAGTACACGCAGCAGAATAAGAGGTTGAAAATGAAATTGTTTACTCAAATGACAAAAATGGCTTTATTCGTTGCAAGCCTTAGCTTTACCGGTTCGAGTTTAGCTGCTGAGCCAATGAACCTTGATTCATTACTTAAAACGTTAGAAGAGGGTAAATCAGCCCAAAGCGTACAAAACCAACAACGAGAGCAAGCGTTTGCAACGCGTCAAAATGAACAAGTGCAAATGTTAAAAAACACACAAGCAAAACGTAATCAAATGCTTGTTGAGTCAGAGCGACTGGAAACGCAGTTTGAAGAAAATGAAGTTAAATTAGCCAATTTAACGGATACCTTATCAAAGCGTATGGGCTCACTTAAAGAACTATTTGGTGTATTACAGCAGGTTGCTGGTGATTCGAGTAATAAATTTGCGACATCTGTCGTATCGGCGCAAATCCCTGGTCGCAGCGCATTTATGGATGAGTTAGCACAAAAAATGGGGTCGACGTCTAAACTTGCATCAATCGAAGATATTGAAAAAGTATGGTACGAATTACAACGTGAAATGACTGAGCAGGGCAAAGTAAGTCGCTTTAATACCACCGTCATAGTCGAAGGTGGTAACAAGGCAGAGCAAGAAGTACTTCGTGTTGGTGCATTTAATTTAATCTCAAATGGTAAATACTTAGAGTACAATCCAGGTACAAACACGTTAAGTGAACTTACTCGTCAGCCTGTTTCACGTTTTACCGCAACAGCGAGTGATCTACAAAATGCTAAAAGTGGTGCAGTTCAGTTTGCACTTGACCCAACAGGCGGTTCAATTTTAGGTTTATTAGTACAAGCCCCAGATACTGCCGAGCAAGTACACCAAGGTGGTGCGGTTGGTTATGTTATTTTAGGTGTAGGTTTACTTGCACTGTTGATTGCGATAGAACGCTTTGTATCTTTATTACTTGTTGGTGGCAAAATTCGTCGTCAGCTAAAAGATAATGTAGCGCGAGATGACAATCCACTGGGTCGTGTTATGAAAGTAAAAGACGACTATCCAAATGTGGCCTACGACACGCTTGAACTAAAATTAAGCGAAGCTATTCTACGTGAAATGCCAAAAATAACACGTAACCTTACTCTCATTAAAATCATCTCTGTTGTTGCACCGTTATTGGGTTTACTAGGTACGGTAACCGGTATGATAAATACTTTCCAAGCAATTACTTTATTTGGCACAGGCGACCCAAAACTCATGGCGGGTGGTATTTCACAAGCACTAGTAACAACGGTCCTAGGTTTAGTTGTCGCGATTCCTACTGTGTTCATATATACGCTGCTTAATACACGTTCAAAAGGGTTACTGCTTATTTTACAAGAGCAGAGCGCAGGTATTATCGCAGAGCGAAGCGAGAAGGGAGCATAAACCATGGTGCTATTGATTGATTCAATCAATGCTATCCGTGATTTTCTCGACACCGGTGGCCAAGTCCTGTTGGTCATCGGGGTGTTAATCTTCGCGATGTGGTTATTGATACTCGAGCGATTTATTTACTTTTTCAATGGTTTTCGCAGTTATAAAAAAGGTGTTAAAAGCACATGGACTATTCGTGATGAGCGTAATAGCTGGAATGCTGAACAAATACGTCAAGCTATGATCTCGCGAGCAAGTATGCGCCTTAATACCAATTTGCCTTTAATTAATGTGATGGTGGCGTTATGCCCGCTACTCGGTTTATTAGGGACGGTAACCGGAATGATAGAAGTATTTGATGTTATGGCAATTACAGGTACCGGTAGTGCTCGCTCAATGGCGTCAGGTGTATCTAAAGCAACTATTCCAACAATGGCAGGTATGGTAGGTGCGTTATCAGGAGTGTTTGCCTCAACGTACTTACAACGTAAAGCTAAGCGCGAAGTAGAGCTTCTTGAAGACAGCATGGTGTTAGACCATTAAATAAATTTTGATAAGCGCCTTACAAGTTCGCTTATCCTAGGAGAATAAAAATGAGAGCCCCTTTAGGTAATTTAATGCAAGAAGATGAAGCAGAAGAAATAAACATGACACCTATGTTAGATGTTGTTTTTATAATGCTTATTTTCTTTATTGTGACAGCATCGTTTGTTAAAGAAGCTGGTATTGATGTAAATCGTCCAGAAGCTGCAACAGCTGTAAAAAAGGAACGTGCAAACATATTAGTTGCTATTTCAGACAAAGGTGAGATTTGGATCAATAAACGTCAAATTGATATACGAGCTGTTCAAGCAAACATTGAGCGTTTAAAAGCTGAAAATCCTCAAGGCAGTGTTGTAATTCAGGCAGACAAAAAATCTACAACAGATACATTGATAAAGGTAATGGATGCAGCACGTGCCGCAGGTGTGTTTGATGTGTCGATTGCAGCTCAAGAAGCATAAGGGTTAGCAATGCGTTATTTAGTAGCATTAATTATAGCTGGTGTAGTGACTTTCATGCTTTTTTTAGGCATGCAAGCACTTATAACTGGCGGCGATGGAGCGATGAGTGAACCCGCTAAAGGGAACGTACTTGATTTTGTAAGGCTTAAAAAAGAAGAAAGCGTACAAAAAAAAGAACGTAAACCACAAAAGCCACCCACACCAAAAGAACCGCCTCCACCAATGGAGTCACCGCAAATGCAAAGTAGTGATGCTAATGCAAATGCTAACAACTTTGACTTTGGTGCCAATGTTGATGCGGATGTCAATTTATCAGGTGGCTTATCGCTGGACTCAAGTGATGGCGAATATTTACCGATAGTAAAAGTGGCTCCAGTTTACCCGCGCCGTGCATTGTCACGTGGTATTGAGGGTTACGTTATTGTTGAATTCACTGTAACTAAACAAGGTACTGTGCGTGAGCCCCACGTTTTAAAAGCAGAGCCTGAGTCACTATTTGATAAAGCTGCAATGGATGCAGCCCTTAAATTTAAATACAAACCGCGCGTAGTTAATGGCGAAGCTGTTGAAGTTGCGGGTGTTCAGAACAAAATTTCTTTCCAGATCAGTGGTTAATTTAGCGATTAATTAAACCTACGAGTAAATGGTTCGAAAAGCGAGGCGATTATGAAATCAATGACAACATTACGACCTGTGGCAAAACTTTTAAAATTAACACTGTTTTGTACCGCAGCGATAAGTACAAGTATTATTACTCCTAGTGCACTGAGCATTTTACCCAGTGTAGATGTAGCTACAGCCAATGCGGCGCAAGAGCAAAAAACTAAACGTGTGCCAGCTTTACGTGAAAAAGTATATAGCCAGCTGGCACGTGCACAAAAGCTCGCCGATGATGGCGATGTTAAGGCAGGACTTGATGCACTTGATAGCATAAATGAGCGCTCATCGAGTATGAACTCGTACGAAATTGCGATGATGCATAATTTTTATGGTTTCATATATTACAATGAAAATGACTTACCAAAAGCTATTGCAGCGTTTGAAAAAGTAGTTGCTGAGGAAGGTATCCCAGAATCACTGCGTGTGAGCACGACGTTTAGTTTAGCTCAATTGGCAATGGCTAATAGTGGCTATGTAAAAGTGATTGCATTTTTAGACCAATGGGATGCTATTAATACTAAACCGATTACTGATGGTTATTATGTATTGCGAGCACAAACCTATTACCAGTTAAAAGATTTTAAGCAAGGCCTTAATTATATTACCCAAGCAATTACTCTAAGCGATAGTGAAGGTAAAACACCTAAAGAAAATTGGCTAGTTTTACAGCGTGCAATGTATTACTCGCTTAACCAAACAGATAAAGTGGTTGATGTATTGGAACGTATGGTAAAGCTTTACAACAAACCTGAATACTGGGTTCAGTTATCGGGTATGTATGGTGAATTAGGGAAAGAAAGGCAACAGCTTAGTGTTATTGAAGCCGCGTATCAGCAAGGTTTTTTAACCTCTAAATCTGATTTACGCCAATTGGCTCAGGTGTATTTATATAATGGCTTAGCGTATAAAGCCGCCACTGTTATGAGTAAAGCTATAGATGCTGGAATTGCAGAGCAAACTGCAAAAAATTATGCTTTTGTTGCTGAGGCGATGATCCAGGCAAAAGAAGATGAAAAATCAATCATGTATTTTGCTAAGGCGGCTGATTTATCGCCAAGTGGTAAGTACGACCAACGTTTAGCCGAAGTGTATGTAAATACTGAGCAGTTTGAAGAAGCTGCCGATGCTGCGCGTAAAGCGCTTGATAAAGGTGACCTTGATTTTGAATCAAACGCTTTTGTTGCTTTGGGAATGGCGCAGTACAATTTACAAAATTTTGATGCATCAATTTTAGCGTTTGAACAAGCCCAAAAGCATAAAAAGTCACAGCGTTTAGCACAGCAATGGATCAAATATGTGAAGCGTGAAAAAGTACATGCAGAAACACTCAGAACAGCGTTACTTTAACTTTTAACTAGCGTGATTATTTGGTAACAGGTATACACGTCAAGCTATTTCATAATCGCACTATGCAAACCGCCTTAAATTTATTTTTGGCGGTTTTTTTTGTTTTTTTAATTAACCATTTGAAATTTATGAAAATAATTTTGTCATCTTATGTTTATTAAAGTGTAACGGCTCTGTCATACAGCTCCCGTAAGGTAGTCGCAGCTAAGAACTCAAGTGACCTTAATGCATTGAAAAGTGCCTTAAGGTGACTTGAGTTTAATAAAGCGCTAACAAAATAATTAAATACTTTAACGGAGTGAACAATGAAATTATCTGACTTATTCAAGGTCAGCCTTGTGGCTACTGCAATTACATTAGCCGGCTGTGGCGGTGATATAAATCTAAATGTTGAAGAAACGGTTGAACAACCAACTTCACCTACAAATCCAACACCACCAACAGCTGAAGAGTTACCCGGTACATTTAGCCAAAGTTTATCAACTGAGGTATCTACTGCCTTAGGTCGTTCTGTTACTGTTCAGGTTCTTTCTGGTGTTATAACACAAGATACAACACTTTCAACTGATGCAATTTGGGCACTTGATGGCGCTGTTTTTGTTGGTAAAGATAAATCAGAAAGTGCAACGCTTACTATTGAGCCAGGCGCTGTCGTCTTTGGTAATAATGGAGGCGATTACATTGTTGTTAGTCGCGACTCAAAAATTGAAGCGTCAGGAACTAAAAACGACCCAATTATCTTTACATCTAAGCAAGATGTTTTAGGTGAAACAACTGCTGCAGGTCAATGGGGCGGTATGGTGTTATTAGGCAATGGTATTTCAAATAAATGTCCTGCTGAAGGCGATTGTGCACTTCAAGTAGAAGGTGTTGAGTCTGGTGCTGTGTTTGGCGGTACTGATAACACTGATAGTTCAGGTACTCTTAAATACGTCGTCGTTAAAAATGCGGGTTTTGAACTTTCTGTTGGTAATGAGTTAAACGGCATTACATTTGGTGCGGTAGGCTCTGGTACAACAGTTGATTACTTACAAGTTTATAATAATGCGGATGATGGCGTTGAATTTTTTGGTGGCGCGGTTAATTTAAAACACGTTGTTTTAACAAGTATCGATGATGATAGCATTGACTGGGATAATGGCTTCCAAGGAAAAATGCAGTTTGTTTACGTCGAGCAAGATAAAAACTCTACTGATGCAAACCGAGGAATTGAAGCTGATAACGACGGTAAAATCCCTTCTAAAGATCCAAAATCGTTGCCTATGATTTCTAATTTAACCATTGTTGGTAATAACTTTAATGGTGAAGACGATGCTGAAGGTATTTACTTACGTGAAGGCACGGGTTTACACCTATACAACTCAGTGATCACAGGCTCTAATGAAATGGGTGAGTGTTTAGAGCTTGAAGGTATTGCATTGGCCGATGATGGCACGGCTTTATTTTCTGATAGCGAAACAGTAAATAATGCTAACGATGGCACTATATTAATGCAAAACACTTTTATGTCTTGTACTAATGGTGAAAACTTTAAAGACCCTAAAGGTGCAGATGGTTCAGTACTTTTAGCGTTAGAAGGGTGGTTTACGGCGCAATCTGGTAACGTTATTAATGACAAACCTATGCTAGGTGTTAATGGTCAGCCTATTGCCGGCTCTCCTTTGTTAGGTGCTGGTCAGGATGTTGCTAATACCGTTGACGCATTTTTCGACACAGTTGATTTTGCGGGTGCATTGAATGATTCTGATGATTGGCGTGAAGGCTGGGCATTTGGTTATGGTGGCGGAATTGTTACCGCACCTGAAGCCGTTGCAGGTTGCCCTACAGGAACAACTTCAATTTCACCAGGTGATGGCACAACGACAACGTGTGAAATATCGGGTCGTATTACAGCTGATTTAACACTAACCGCTGGTAACCTTTATGCACTTGACGGCGCTGTATTCGTTGGGGGTGATAAAACAGACTCAGCTACTTTGACAATTGAACCTGGTGTTACCGTTTATGGTAGAAACGGTAAAGATTATTTAGTTGTTGGTCGTGATTCTAAAATAGAAGCTAACGGCACAAAAGATAAGCCTATTTCGTTTACATCTAGTCAAGATGTAGCTGGCGAAGCAACAGCTGCAGGACAATGGGGTGGTTTAGTGCTTCTTGGTAATGCCCCGTCAAATAAATGCCCAGATACTGGTGATTGTGCTCTTCAAGTAGAGGGCGTAGAAAGTGGAGCGGTATTTGGTGGTACAGAGACGACTGATAACTCAGGTACTTTGCGTTATGTTCGCGTAATGAATGGTGGCTACTTACTTTCACCGGGTAATGAAGTAAACGGTATTACTTTTGGCGGTGTTGGCTCTGGTACAACCGTTGAATACTTACAGGTTCACCAAAATGCAGATGATGGAATAGAGTTTTTTGGTGGTAACGTTCAAGCAAAATACGTTGTGCTTACAAGTATTCAAGATGACAGTATTGACTGGGATAATGGATTCCAAGGTAAATTACAACATGTACTTGTAAAGCAAGCTGCTGATAATTCGGATGCAAACCGTGGTATTGAATCAGATAACGATGGTAAATCACCGTCAAAATTACCTAAATCAAATCCGACTATTGCTAACTTAACTATCATAGGTAATACCTTTGATGGTGAAGATGATAGTGAAGGTATGTATTTCCGTGAAGGCACAGGCGCTCAAATCTATAACACTATTGTTACCGGTCCAGTAGGGATGGGTGAGTGTTTAGAAATTGAAGGTATTGCAAAAGATGACTCTGGAACCCCGTTATTTACTGAAAGCGAAACAGTGAATAATGCCAACGACGGAACTTTATTGATTAAGTCTTCAGTTATTGCTTGCTCAGAAAACTTTAAAGACCCAAGTGGCGTTACTTTTGATACGCAAAACTGGTGGACGACAACCTTAGGTAATCTAGTTGGAACAGGACAACCTGATGTTGTAAATGGTATTTTTACAATAGATACAACAGTTCCAACAGACGTAAAGGCAATCGATAGCTTCTTTGATACTACTGACCATATAGGTGCAGTTTCAAGTACTAATGATTGGACCGCTGGTTGGACTGTAGGTCTGGAATAACACAGTAAGAACAGGTGTTAAATTTGTTTAACACCTTTTTATAACTTTCTGTTTTATATCAGATAGAGGTAAACATGAAACAATTTTCCAAACATTTTAGTTTATCAGCTTTAAGTACCGCAATTTTATGTAGTCTAAGCATGTCAGTTAATGCTGCTGAAGTTGATGATGAAGCTGTACTCGAAGAAGTTGTGGTTAGTGCTAGTCGTTTAAAAGGCACTGCAACGGCTGTACTTGAAGAGCGTAAGCAACAAGCATTTGTTGCCGATATCATGGGAGCAGAGCAAATATCCCGTAGTGGTGACAGCGATGCTGCGGGCGCTTTGCGCCGTGTAACGGGTCTTACATTAGTTGACGGTAAGTTTATATATGTACGGGGTTTAGGCGAGCGCTATTCGAGTACGCAATTAAATAGTGCTGCTGTGCCAAGTCCTGATCCAACACGTTCAGTTATCCCTTTGGATTTATTTCCAGCAGGTATAATCGAGAGCTTATCAGTACAAAAATCTTATTCACCATCAATGCCTGCTTCATTTGGTGGTGGTAATGTAGATATAAGATTAAAAAGTATTCCGAATCAGTTTGTTTTTGATGTTACAGGTCAGTTAGGTTACAACAGCAACAATTTTGATGATGGCCTTGAATACAATGGCGGTTCTGATGATTGGTATGGTTTTGATGACGGCACACGTGAAATGCCCGATTCGATTAAAGCTATTTATAAATCAGGTCAATCAATTGATGATGTTACACCTGAGCAAAGTCGTGCATTAGCACTTGATTTAAATAGAGATTATGACCCAACTGAAACAAGTTTAGACCCAAATACTAAATTTACTGTAACACTGGGTAATAGCTTTGAGTCAGGTGATTGGCGTTATGGGTTTTTATCTGCTGTAAGTTACGATAATAAATATTTTGTAGGTGAAGAATACCAAGGGCAAGATTTCCGTCTAGGGGAGTCTACTGCTGCGCTTACGCGAGGTTATGACAAAGTGACCTCTAGTGAGCATAACGTAAAGCTTTCTGGGATGTTTAATTTTGGTATTGAGTACGATAAGTCTCATCGTATTGATATTAGTTCGCTGATACTTCGTGATACTGAAGACAAAGTTAGAGACCGGTTAGGTATTGATGAGAACAACAATCAATCGGATAACAAACGCATTCGTTCTTACGATATTAGCTACGAAGAGCGTGAGTTAATTGTAAATCAGATTAAAGGCACGCATACGTTTGATTGGTTAAACTTTGCAGGCTTTGATTGGAAATACTCTAATGGTCGTTCAAATCGTTATGCACCAGGTAACTTAACAACGCGATTTATTGTTACTGATGAAAACGAAGATGGTAATTATGATGTTCAAAATGAAATCGCTTTAACTAATGCAACAACGGCAGCACGCTATACGTATCAAGATTTAAATGATGAAGTAGAGAATTACGGGTTTAACTTCACGTTCCCTATTATGCTTGATGGCGTTGATATTGAATTAAAATCAGGTGCTGATTTTATATCAAAAGAACGCTCAGCGTCTAATCGTCGTTTTGATATTAATACGCGTGCCTTTAGCGGTGTAGATTTAAATGGCAATAAATTAAACAGCATTTTATCTGACGATGTGATTGCTAATGCTCAGCTTAATTTACCTATTTTAAATGATACGACTGTTTCCGGTGATGATTATAGGTCGGCTCAAAAAACGGATGCTTATTATTTTGAAGCAGATTTTTTCTTTAATAATAAATGGCGTATAAGTGGTGGCATTCGTTGGGAAGACTTTAGGCAAGTGTCTGTCCCTTTAGATCCATTTACAGGGGGTCTTGACTCATCAATTGAGTATGACGAGCTTGCAGATTTAGCTTTTCAAGAAGATGATGTTTATGGTGCGTTAGCATTTACATATGTTTATGATGATGAAACCCAATATCGTTTAAGCTATGGTGAAACAGTTGTACGCCCTGATTTACGTGAGATTTCAGAATCAACATATATCGATCCACTTACAGAATATCCAGTAGGGGGAACACCGGGCCTGCGTACAACACAAATCAAAAACTATGATTTCCGATGGGAAAATTACTACGATACAGGTGAAAACTTTTCAGTAGGTTTATTTTATAAAGATATGACTGACCCTATTGAATCAGTGCAATCACCTTCTCAAGACGGTCCTCCATTAGTACGAATAGCGAATGCTGAGGAAGGTTATGTAGCAGGCATTGAATTTGATTACCTAAAAGATTTTACTTTTTTAGGTGGTATCGGCCAAGATATCTTTTTAAGTGGTAATGTTACATTAAGTGATTCTGAAATAAAGTTAGATCGACAAGCAATTGTGGATCAAACAGGGGTTTCAGCTGCTGTAACAAATACAAAGAGACGTTTAACCGGACACTCTAAATACGTGGTAAATATGCAGTTAGGCTACGATGCGCCAAGTGGAGAGCATGCTGCGACAATTATTTATAATGTATTTGGTGAACGTATCATTATACCGGGTATTGAAGGTCAAGAGGATTGGATGGAGCAGCCATTTCATTCTGTAGACTTAAACTATACTTACTTCCCTGATTTCAATTCGAGCATTAAGTTTAAAGTGTTGAATATTTTAGGCCAAGATCAAAAAATTGAAGCGGATGGAGTATTAACTCGTTCTAAGGAAAAAGGAACTGAGTTTTCGGTTGAGTATAAGTATCAATTTTAACGCATAGCTTTGCCCAAGGAAGGGAATTATAATAACCATAGTTACCGATTAGCCCCGTTATTTAACGGGGCTTTTTTGTGTCAATATTTTTTCTATTTGCACTTTATAGTTGCATAGAGCTGATAACATTGGTTTTTACTACCAGTACTTTTCATGCCCCATGATTGGTTATACCAATCGAAGTCTCCGTAGGCGCTTTCATCCTCTCCGCAGGTAATTGTGCTTCCAGAAATTTCTTGATTGTGACCACGCTCTTCACAAAATTGATTTCCATTTGTAGAACCCACAAAAAACAGCTCTAAGCGCCCATTTATCCAAACCTGTGGTGCGTAATAGGTTGTTGCAGTATTTACCAATATACCTTGTTGCTGTTCCATATTTATTTCTGCGCGCTCAAAGGATACTTTTTCATTTTCTTTTAGCGTTATTGTGCTTGCTGAAAGCGTAGTATCTGCAAATACATTAAGTGATACTGAACTTAAAGTAAGTAGAGCAAGAGTGAATGTCTTCATTATCTTTTCCTTTAGTTGAATGTAGAATTACACAAAACATCTTTATTCAATGTGTCTATTAAGCGTGGTAAATATAAGTTTCAACAAGGTTAAGCTTTTATTAAAGTTTAAAATAAGCACTGCATGCCTTTGCATTTTTTTACACTATGAAAAAAATTTGAGTTCTACTTTATTCACTAGTTTTAGGGGGCTGGTGGTGTTATTTTGACGTTAATGAAAATTAAATCTCACGCAATGAATTTAATTTTTAATGTATTAAGGCATCTTTTATGAACAAAACAGTGGAAAAAACAATGAAAAAAGTAGGATTAGTCGGTTGGCGTGGCATGGTAGGCTCCGTGTTATTAGAACGTATGCAGCAACAAAGTGATTTTGCCCATATCGACACTACCTTCTTCACCACCTCGCAAGCGGGTCAGTTAGGACCGGACATTGCAGGCGATGCAAAACCATTGCTTGATGCAAGTGACATTAGCGAACTTGCTAAAATGGATATTATTGTTACTTGCCAAGGCGGCGATTACACCAATTCCGTATATCCAAAACTTAGAGAATCTGGTTGGGATGGCTACTGGATTGATGCCGCTTCAGCACTTCGAATGAGTGACGATAGCATTATAGTGCTGGATCCTGTAAATAAAGATGTTATTGAACAAGGCTTAGCGCAAGGCGTTAAAACGTTTGTGGGCGGTAACTGTACAGTATCGCTAATGCTACTTGCATTAGGTGGTTTATTTGAGCAAGACCTAATTGAATGGGTAAGCCCAATGACTTACCAAGCGGCGTCGGGCGCCGGTGCACGAAATATGAAAGAGCTTATTGCACAAATGGGCGCTATTCATGCAAGTGTCGCAGATAAACTAGATAACCCAAGCTCTGCTATTTTAGAAATTGATAAGATAGTAAGCGAAAAAATGGCTTCAAGTGATTTGCCACAAGACCAGTTTGGTGTGCCATTAGCAGGCAGTTTAATTCCGTGGATTGACGTACCTATGCCAAGCGGTCAGTCTAAAGAAGAATGGAAAGCGCAGGTTGAAGCCAATAAAATTTTAGGCTCTTCTAAGCAACCAGTGCCAATTGATGGTTTATGTGTACGTATTGGTGCAATGCGCTGTCATAGCCAAGCAATGACCATCAAACTACGTGAAGATATTAGCGTAGACAAAATTGAAGAAATTTTAGCCTCGCATAATGAATGGGTTAAAGTTATTCCAAATGAGCGCGAAATTAGCGCTACTGACTTAACCCCAGTTAAAGTAACGGGGACATTAAGTATTCCTGTTGGCCGTATTCGTAAATTAGCCATGGGCCCTAAATACATAAGCGCGTTTACAGTGGGAGATCAGCTCTTATGGGGCGCCGCAGAGCCATTGCGCCGCATGTTACGCATTATTATTGATGATGAGTAAACATTGTTAGTAAATTTTATTTTTCAGGGTTAGCAATTTGCTAACCCTTTTTATTTAACCTGCTTTACCAGTTTATAAATCGGGCTTTGTAAACTGGTACATCATTTGCTGTAATTCCCATGTTAACCAGCTAACTACAACAAACCTTATAGAATACGTATTTTACTCGCATTATATGTACTGCTATTACAAAATTGCGTAGTTTTTACATGTTTAAAATACTGCTTTGTAGGTGGAAATAAAGGAAATTACAATGCGTTCATTTTTAAATTCATTACACCGTAAATGGTTCAGCTTTCTTGTCGTAATTGTATTACTGCTAATTACCCTCAGAATAGCTGCGCCTTATGCAGTGCAGCAGTATGTAAATTACCAGCTAAAACATACGCAAGGTATTACGGGACATATAGGTGATGTAGATTTGTTTTTATATCGTGGCGCTTATGCCATTGACGATGTAGAAATTTACGCTACTAACGCAACCACAGCACCTAGACCTTTACTTGCGGTAAAAACACTTGATTTTTCACTTGCATGGTCGGCGCTTTTAAAAGGGAATCTGGTAACAAATATGGCTTTTATGCGCCCTGAAATTGTTATTTATGATAAAAACCCAAACGCAGCAGAGCAAAATCAACGTGTAAAAGATGAAACAACTTGGATCGGACTCGCCAACGATTTGGTGTTGTTCTCAATCGATACCTTAACTATTGAACAAGGTAAGTTGTCCCTAGTTAATGCAACTAGTCAGGGTGAAAATCCCACTTTTATATCAAATATCAATGCCAGAATTGAAAACATAACGAATGCTCAAAACCTATCAAAAACACTTGTGACTACTCTAAACGTAGAAGGTGCGTTAATGGGGGAGGCGGCATTAAGGCTTAATGGCAAATTAGACCCTTTTAGCAAGCACGCTAATTTTGATTTTAATGCAGAGGTACAGCGCTTTTCAGTTGAAAATTTAGACACTGTATTTAAAGTATATACACCGTTTGATATTGAAGCAGGGGGTATTGATGGCGCTATGGAACTTGTGGCTAAAGACAATAACTTAAATGGTTATGTAAAAGCAGGCGTTCAAAACCTTAGTGTTTTTTCGTGGCGCGAAGATATAGAAAAAGATGATGACGGCATATTTACTGCTATATTTGAAGGCAGTGTTGATTTACTCGGCTCTATACTCGAAAACGATGAATCTAAACTTGTTGCTGCACGCATTCCTATTGAAGGTCAACTAGATAATACGGATGTTTCGACTTTCCAAGCTGTTATTTCTGTACTAAAAAACGCATTTTTTGATGCCTTTAGCATGAAGGTCGATAACGTCGTTTCTTTCGAAAACTCAAGTAATAGCGAACTTGCTAATAATGAAGGAGATTAAATTACTCTTATTAATTATTTAATAAAATCATGTTGATAGAATTTTAATAACGATTTATGTTAAACTGCTAACTTGAAACTTGTCTAAAGGATGTAGCGGTGGTAGGAAAAGATTTTTTTACAGATTTATTAGATAATACTAATACATTACGAGGAAAGGTTTTCGCTTTACTAATTCAATTCTTAATTATAGTTTCACTTGTTACTTTTTCTATCGATACATTACCTAATTTATCTGAAAATTTAAAATGGATTCTTTATCTTGTTGAAATAATTACAGTCGTTATCTTTTCTTTTGAGTACATACTAAGATGTTTGGTAGCTAAAAAAAAGTTAAAATTTATTTTTAGTTTTTATGGTTTAATTGATTTATTAGCTATCCTCCCTTTTTACCTATCTACTGGTTATGACTTACGATCTATTCGTATTTTTAGGCTCTTAAGGCTAGTTAGAATTTTAAAGTTATTTAAATATAATCAAGCAATTAAACGTTTTCATAGAGCGTTAGTAATAGCTAAAGAAGAACTAATTCTTTTTGGTTTTGTTGCTGCTATTATGCTTTATTTATCTGCTGTAGGTATTTACTACTGCGAAAGTGATGCTCAACCAGAACAATTTAGTTCTGTATTTCATTCTCTTTGGTGGTCCGTAACAACTTTAACTACGGTTGGGTATGGCGATATGTATCCGGTTACTGTCGGAGGGAAAATATTTACATTCTTTATTCTAACAATAGGTCTTGGTATTGTTGCTGTACCGACCGGGTTACTAGCATCAGCATTGTCAGAAGCGCGGAAACAAGATTTTGAGGACTGATAGAGTATTTATGTCGTTAGCTGGCAATTGTTAGCATCGCTACATAAAAATAATAGTAGAACCTTTGAAAATTAAAATTTTAGGACGCTAATATACAATAATATTTTAACGCTTTTTCGATATCGAAAGTGTAAGGAAATTTAATGTTTATCAATAAACTAAAAAACAGCGCATTACTTATTATCGGATTTTGTATTTTGGCTGGTTGCAGCTCTGATGCACGTTTTCACGAAGTTCAATCTGCACGTCTTGATGAGTGCAACTATAAAGCGGATAAAGAATATTACGAATGCTTAAATAAACAGGACTCTAATTACGAAGAGTTTAAAAAGCAGCAGCAAGCCCAGACTAAATAAGTAGCGCTAGTACATTTATGACTAAAACTCAAAAACAACGCGATAAGCAAATTCGCTCAGTATTGACTATTGCGTGTGAAACAATAAAAGAAACCGTATTTGGCTTTCACTATTTAACGCATTCAGTGGATTTAAATAACGAAACAAACACGTTAAAAGTGCAGTGCTTTTTTAATGATGATATAGCTCTTGAAAGTGCAAAACCCCAGCTTGACGAATTAAAAGATATTATACTAAATCAGCTAGCAAGTATTAAACTGAATATTAAACCAGCACATATCTTATTTTTCGCCAATTAATAGTGGTTTAGTTGGTTTGACAGCACAGTGATGTTTATAATTACATAAATTACTTTAAAGGTTTCAATTATGGCCGTTCCTACGCGTTCGCAAATTTCACCAGGCATAACAGTAAATATTGTATTAAAAGAAGATCAACGCAGCGGTACATTAACCGAAGGTGTTGTTGAGCGTCTTTTAACAAAATCACCTAATCACCCGCACGGTATTAAAGTACGTTTAGAAGATGGTCAAGTTGGCCGAGTAAAAGAGATTTTATAATGGCAGCGTTAACAGAACAGGCTTTTTGGGAATTAGTAACCACGCCTGATTTAGGGCTCGATCCGCAAAGTGTGAGCGATAACCTAAAAACTAAACTTAATGATTTAAGCGATCAACACCTTATTGATTTTGATAAGCACTTTGGCATACATATGCGCAAATGCTTTACCTGGGATTTGTTTGGCGCTGCCTTTGTGATGGCTGGGTGTAATGACGATTACGGTTTTAGCGAGTTTAGATGTTGGTTAATTTCGCGCGGTAAAACAGTATTTGAAAACGCCTTAGAAAATGCTGACTCGATAGCGCAGTGTACACCTGTTTATTATTTGAACGAGCAGCCTTATCCGTATATTGATGAGTATGATTTAATAGCCGGTTTATTATTTGAAGAACGCAGCGAAGACGAATTGCCGTTTATCCCATCAGGCAGCGATGAACCCAAAGGTAAACGTTTTAAAGACAAACCTAAGTTTTTAAAGCAAAGCTACCCTTTATTATTTGCAAAGTACTGGCAATAAAATAAACAGTAATTTTTGTACTACCTAAACAATTTAATGAGTCCAATGTCTCCTTACAGGTAAGTGCATTGATATAAATCGTTTTGTTGTTTAAGTACGTATTAACTGAAGTACTTAACAGCAAAACGGTTTGTAATGCAGTATCTAGGAGGAATCTTTGTGGATTTAAACGTATTCAATCTAGAGGGATTTAATCGCGGCACGAGGTGTGTAACCTAGTGAGCTCGGTAATTGCTTCTGCGTTACCTTACTGGCTTACACATGTAAGAATAAGTAATAGTCGAGCAAAGCTTCCGCTAGCTGCTCACGCCTTGGTTACTGAATACGACTTCTCTCCTTTTATAGTAAATCTCTGTTATAGTTGTTAAAAGTTATAAAAGCTAAGTGATTAGGCATTTTGCTATTATTTAACACGCTGACTCACGAGGATACACCCACGAAATGAAATATTTAACACTCGCTTTATTAACTGTCGCTTTTACAAGTGCAAATGCTTTTTCTGAGCCGAGTAATAAAACACGATTTATACCGCTTTTAAAGTCAAAATTGGGTGCCTACGAAGTTGTGTCGAGCAACTCAGGTTTATGCGTTAATAGCGACTTAAGTTTGACAGATGAAAGTGATTTAAGTGCGGGTTTTAAACTTGGAGAGCAAATTGTATTTGGATCGCTCCACAATGGTACCCGAACTATTAAAAAACCAAACTTTTGTTTCATAACCAGTACGCTTAAATATAAAAGTGATGGCCTTGAAAACGGTTTAAGAATGAGCCGTTGTGAAAACCCTGCAAACGAAAAATAATCAGTCAAAGTATCCAATTTTTAGCTGATAACACACTAAAGTACACATTGAGCAAACCCAGTGTAGAGTGCACATTTAAAAAAGCAGATGAAAGTAAATAAAGCATCTAGTAAGTAGTAAGTAGCAAATCATTCGCAGTATATTTTAGGGATATCGCGCCAACGCGTGGTGTACTGCGGCGACAAAAAATCACGGTTCATGTGCCACCGGTCATTTAATTTACTACTAGCTAAACTAAGCATTCCTTTCCCATACCGTGTATTTATAGCATCTAGGCAACTCATTAATTGTGGGTTGTCAGTACGTTGGTTAAACAAATCACTTTGTTGAAATTGCTGTGACGTAAGTTCTAAAGCGCCTACACCACACTTGTAAAACCTAACTGCAGGTTGGTATATTTGATCAAATACCTCAGATACAGCATTAGCCATCACGCAGGTATCGTTAGTGGGTGAGGGGAACTTATACACAAACGACTTTTTATAATATCTATTTTCGTGCGCGCCACTGGCTGCAAAAATATAAAGCTGGTGAGTGAGCGAACGTTGCGCTCTTAGTTTATTAGCCACTGTGGTTACATGGTTAATTAGCGCCGTTTTAAGGGCTGTTGGCTCACATATGCGCTCTCCAAAACTACGGGTCGAATAAATTTCCCGCTTGTCTTGTCGTACATCATCCCAGTTTAAACATGTTATCCCGTTAAGCTCGCTTACTGTACGTTCAACAACCACACTAAATGCACGGCGCATTGCTTTAGGGTTTTGCTGAGCAAGATCCCAGGCGGTGTGTATATTCATTATTTTAAGCTTTTTAGCTAGTCGCCGGCCTATTCCCCATACATCTTCGCAGCTCATTCTCTGTAAAATAGCTTGGCGAGTTTGTTCGCTATTTATGACTGCTACACCATTAAAACCACTGAGTTTTTTAGCGGCGTGGTTAGCGGCTTTTGCTAAAGTAGGGGTTGGGCCAAAACCTACACCTACAGGAAGTTTTGTTTCGCGCCACACTGTGCGCCTTATTGTATGGCCGTATTCGTGCCAGTCTTTAATTAATGATGTGTAGCCATTAAAGTGCAAAAACGATTCATCAATACTGTATATGTGTTGTGTATCGCAAAAGCGGCCAATAATATTCATCATCTTGTCGCTTAAATCAGCATAAAGCTCGTAATTGCTAGAACGAATAACAACGTTGTTTTGCTCAAGTAAATGTTTAACTTTAAAGTACGGGCCAAATTTAGGAATATTTAAGCGCCGAGCAATAGGGCAAATAGCGCATACACAGCCATCGTTATTAGTAAGTACAACCACGGGTTTGGATCGAATAGCAGGGTCGAATACTTTTTCGGCACTGGCATAAAATGACACAGCATCAACTAAGGCATACATTTTAGTAACTCTGGGCTTTGCCTGTGCATTCTTATTGATAGCGTTACTACGCCTTCGAGCTGAAACTCGTCTGCAGAGGTTAGTTGTACAGGCTTATGTAAAGAGGAAGCTGAAAGCAGCCGTGCATTGGTTTTATCAAGCAGTTTGCATACAAAAAGACCATTTAAGTTAGCAACAATAACGTCACCATTTTTTACCGGCTCTGCACGGTCGATAACTAATAAGTCACCTTCAAAAATTCCGACTTCTTGCATAGAGTTACCCGATGCAATACCAATAAACGTAGCATCTGGATGCTTTATTAAAAGCTCATCAAGGGTTACACCTAGCTCGGTGTACTGCGCTGCGGGTGATTCAAAACCACACACGCCTGCTTCTATATAAATGGGAATGACAAACATAACACAACCTAAAACGCATATACTGTATAAGTGTACAGTATATGCGTTTTGTGTAAGTTATGCCAAGAATGTATGGCTGATCAATCCATGTTTTTGATCATTTGTTGTGCGGTATCTAAAAAGTCTTTGATTTGTTGAGGGTTTAAGTTTTTACACATTTGATTATTTATTTTTTGCTCTGAGGCTAATAACTTATCAAAAAGAACTTTACCTTGCTCTGTGAGCGATAAAATAAAGCAGCGCTTATCGTGCTCACTTGCCTGTTTATTAATTAAATTTAAGCCAATAAGATCTTTAATTAAACGTGCTATTTGCGCTTTATCGCGCTGCGTTTTAGTAACAATATCGTTAGCCGTACAGTTATTTACGTTCGCGATAATATGTATGCAGCGTACGTGCATAGCATTAATACCAAGTTCGCCTGCGTTAATTGCTTCACGAATTGTTACACGGTAATTTTGCATTAATTCAAACAGCGTATTTGATAAAGGTGTATTCATAGAACTCTCAATATAGTTGACAAAGTCAATTAACTTGTTATAGTTGATTTTATCAACCAATGGGGCGTTGTGCAATGCCTGCTTTTTATAGCAGGTTGGTATTAAAGTCTAAGTTTTGTAAAACGAGGTAATACATGAGTAAACAAGTTCGCAAAGCCAACGTATTAAGTACAGAGCAAATCACACCGCATTTACAGCGCATTGTTGTAGGCTCTGAAGATTTTAACGACTTAACCTCACAGTACATTGGTAACTATGTAAAAGTACTATTTCCAAAAGATGGTGAAGTAGATTTTAACTTAAAAACAGCCTGTATGCGATCATACACAATAAGGCATGTAGATGCACAAACAGGCTCGCTAACACTTGATTTTGTGATAAATATGCACCAAGGTCCGGCAACTGACTGGGCTAAAATTGCAAAAGTAGGCGACGAGTTAGGTATTGCAGGTCCTGGCCCTAAAAAGCTAGATAATTATGCGCATTCGCATTATGTATTGCTCGGCGATTTAACATCGGTAAATGCAATAAAAGGGTATGTGCAGCAATTACCTTTAATTTCAAAAATTGATGCCTTTGTACATGTACCCACCGAAAAAGATATTATTGATTTAGAAACAAGCCGCGATGTTAATTGGCTTGTTACCGACAACGCTGACGAGGCGCTACTTAGCGCGCTTCAAAATTTGCACATTACAGCAGAGCCTCCCATTGTATTTATGGCATTGGAAGCTGGGCTTGTTCGTAAAGCAAAAGCACTGCTAACAGAGCAATTTAATATACCACGCGGTAATATTTTTTCCTCAGGGTATTGGAAAAAAGGCGTGGATTCAGAAGGCTATAAAAAGCTGCGCCAACGTGATGCACAGCTTGCCTGAATACCTTAGAGCAAAATAACATATACCTATTTTGCTCTAATACCACTGCGTAACTTGAATTGACCTAATAGCAGACCCATTTAAGTGTTTTATGCTAATGATGTAATCCATTATTAGCATGCATTTTTAGGAGCTGCTATTTTGTTAAATTCCATTCCTTTTTCGTTATTAGAACTTGCCCCCATGATCAAAGGGGACAGCGTTACTAACACTCTTCATAAAAGTACTAAATACGCTCAACGTGCTGATGAGCTTGGCTTTAACCGTTTTTGGCTTGCTGAGCATCATAATATGCCAGGTATAATTTGTGCGGCCACTTCAATTTTGGTTGGTCACATTGCAGGTAATACCAAAAAGATACGCGTTGGATCGGGCGGTATTATGCTGCCAAACCACTCCCCATTAGTTGTTGCTGAACAATTTGGTACATTAGAGAGCTTATATCCAGGGCGAATAGATTTAGGACTCGGGCGCGCACCAGGTAGCGACCCTGTAACGAGTCGTGCATTAAACAACGATATGAGCCGTGCAGAAAACTTCCCAGGTGAAGTAACTGAACTGCAAACATTGTTAGGTCCTTACAATGGTACACACCCTGTACGTGCTATACCGGGGGAGAACACAAACGTGCCTATTTGGTTATTAGGCTCGAGTTTATTTAGCGCGCAACTAGCGGCGCAAAAAGGGTTACCGTATGTATTTGCAGGACATTTTGCACCGCGCTTCGTGCACGATGCAATAGCGCTGTATAAGCGCGAATTTAAAGCATCAAGCGTACTTGATAAGCCATACGTAATGCTTGCACTGCCTTTAGTGGCTGCAGATACCGACGATGAAGCGCAATATTTGTCGACTACTTCTAAGCAACGTGTGCTCGAACTTATACGCGGTAACGAGCTGTGGTTAAAACCACCCGTTGAAAGTATGGACGGGTTATGGAGCGAACAAGAACGCGCTCATGTAGAGAACTTTTTAAGCCTAAGCGTAGTAGGCGGACATGTAAGTATTAAACACAAGTTAGAGATGATAGCGAAACAGCTAGAAGTAGATGAGTTTATATTTACCAATGATGTATTCGATAGTGAAAAACGCCACCGTGCACTCGAAATTTTAATGGAAATAAAGCACTAATATATAGTTAGTTAAGCAAGCGTACATTCTGGGCTTGTTAACATACAGACATCATCAAAAGTTAAATTAGTTTACTCATTTTATTAACTTTAAGTGATGTCTGTATTTGTTATTTAAATATTCAAAGTAAATTTGATTGCTATTTTTAGTGCATATTTTGCTTTATATACCGTTCTGTTTTTTCAATCGAACTGATTTAAACAATCAATTTTAAGATATCACTTTTGTTTTTTATAATGTAGCTATTAAACCAGACATCATAAAATTAAAGGCAGGTACACCGTGAACTCTCTAAACACCGCAACAGCTAATTCAGTTAACAAAACAGCGCAACCAAAAGTTGCACTGGTTGCTGAAGGTGGCGGGCAGCGAGGGATCTTCACAGCGGGCGTACTTGATGCGTGGTTAGAGCAAAGCTATGACCCTTTTGATTTATTCATTGGTACTTCAGCGGGTTCGCAAAACTTAACTAGCTACTTAGCGCGTCAAAAAGGCTACGCTAAACGCCTGATCAGAGGGCTTTCGCGTAATAAGCGTTTTTTTCAGCTTGGTCGTGGATTAGTGGGTAAACACATAGTTGATTTAGATTGGTACTTTGACAAAACCACTGAAGTAAACAGAGCTATAGATTTCAAAACAGCGAAAACGAGTTTAGGTGAGCGTGAACTACTTATAACAGCTACAAATGCACGAGACAGAAAAGCTTATTACTTATCGCCAAATGGTGATAGTGGTCAATGGCGTGATTTGTTAAAGGCTTCTAGCGCACTGCCGTTTTTATACAAACAAGGTGTAAAGTTAACACCTTGGTTAAATGCAAAAGCGGCTAACGAAATACACCTTGCTGAAGAGCAAGCACAGAGCGACTTTTATCTAGACGGCGGTTTAGCAGCACCACTACCCGTGCGTGAAGCTTACAACCGATGCGCTCATAAAATTGTGGTAATAAGAACAGTTGACGCTAACTTTCAAGCGCAATCTGCATGGGTGCAAAAGCTAAGAACATTTGCTATTGCATCAGGTTATTGTCCAAAAACATTGGACTACTTAATACAGCACGAAAAAGCGTATTTAGATGAGCTTGAGTTTATTGCAAATCCACCAAGTGATGTGGAAATAATACAAATTTTTGCAGACGAAAAACTGCATAGCAAATTATTAGGTAGTTCAAATAACGATTTACGTTTTGATCATAAATTAGGCTTGGCTGCAGGTCGGTCTTATTTAGCGAAGCAAAGCCAATTTGAGATCAGCAATACGCATAACTACTCACAAAGCGAGTATCGTTACAATTAAGCCAATCGGATACCCAAATCATGAATAATACTGGAACTTGAAGTTGCAGTATTATTCATTCCAAAATTTTTAAATTGAAATATTAAAAATAACTTAAGTTGATGAAAGCAATATGCTTGTTTCACTATTTAAAATACCGTCAATTTCACGTACTTGCCTTAGCACTCCATCAAACTCACTTAAATTTGCAGCTTGTAGTTCTGCAACTAAATCCCATGCACCATTAGTGGTGTGTAATTTTATAAGCTCGGGTATTCCGCGCATTGTTTTAATTACTTGTGAGGTAGATTTACCAACGACTTCTATCATCATAATTGCGCGCACGGCTTCTGTTTCTATGTGTTCGTGAACGCGTACAGTAAACCCTAATATAGCGCCTGAGCTAACTAATCTGTCTAACCTATTTTGCACTGTCCCGCGTGATACATTTAAAGAACCGGCTAAAGCTGAAATAGAAGCGCGGCCGTCTTTTCGTAATTCTGCTATTAAAGCATTATCAAGAGAGTCATAAATATAGGGAGTCATAAATCAAACCTTTAAAAGAAGTTACTGACCGAAATACATAAATTGTACATAGCTGCATAGCAAAATGATAAAAATCAGTACTATTTGTGTAATTAATTGCCATATTAAATAGCACGTAGCCTCGCTAAACTTGTTTTAAATTAACTAATACATTTATTCAAGAGGTTTCCACATGAGTCATTTTATAGCACAGCCAAAACAAGGCGTTCCATTTGTTAGTGTTCAGGCAATGGCTAAGCTTATAAATAGCTTAGGGGTCGAAAACGTTTTGCTAGATCTAACACATAAATTAGAAACCGACTTTGCCCGTTGGACGGAGTTTGATAAGTCACCTCGCTATGCAGCACACTCACCAGAGGGTGTAATAGAGCTAATGCCAGTGAGTGATGGCCAAATGTTCAGCTGTAAATATGTAAATGGTCACCCAAAAAACACCTTTAGAGAACTTCAAACAGTCGCTGCATTTGGTATTTTAGCCGATGTAGATAGTGGCTATCCGGTTATGATAAGCGAAATGTGTTTACTAACAGCACTACGTACAGCCGCAACTTCTGCAATGGTAGCTAAATATTTAGCACCTAAAAACTCGACAACCCTTACTTTAATAGGCAACGGTGCTCAATCAGAGTTTCAGGCACTCGCTTTTAAAGCGGTACTAGGTATTACACATATTCGTTTATACGATATAGATAAAAGCGCCTCTAAAAAAGCATTTGCTAATTTAAGTGCATGCGGGTTAAACGTGACTATTTGTAATAGTGTACAAGAGGCAGTAAAAGGGGCAGATATTATCACTACCTGTACTGCTGATAAAACTAACGCTACTATTTTAACAAATGACATGATCCCACAAGGTGTGCACATTAATGCCATAGGTGGTGATTGCCCAGGTAAAACAGAGTTAGATGCTAGATTGCTTGAGCGTGCTAATGTATTTGTTGAGTACGAGCCACAAACTCGAATAGAGGGCGAAATTCAACAAATGAGTCCAAGCTTTACAGTAACTGAGTTTCATAAAGTTATTAATAAGCAGTCGCTTGGGCGTACTAGCCAAGATGAATTAACCATTTTTGACGGCGTTGGCTTTGCGAGCGAAGACTTTACCGCACTGGTATTTATACGCGATGAGTTAATTAAAACGGGCGAGTTTGCTTTGCTTGATTTAATTACACAACAAGCGGACCCTCGTAATTTATTTTCAGTGCTTAGTGAACAACCATTAGTAAAAGAGCACGTGGCATGAGCGAAGTAAACCAAGCCCCCAGAGCTGTAGTGATGGTAAGGCCGCATCACTTTACATCTAATCCACACACAATGCTCGATAACGTATTTCAAAGTGAATGCTTAGCACAAAATCAAAGTGAACAAGCATTTAAAGAAGTGACTAATGCCGTACAAATATTAAAAAATGAAGGGGTAACAGTTAACCTTTTTGAAGATGAGCAAACACACACTCCCGATTCAGTTTTTCCTAACAATTGGTTTTCAACTCATCAAAGTGGCCAATTAATAATCTATCCAATGTTTGTAGAAAACAGAAGGTTAGAATATCGAAAAGATATTATTGATTTTTTAACGGATCACTATAAAGTGTCTTCAGTGACTGATTATTCATTTTTATCGAAAGAAAATTCATTCCTTGAAGGCACAGGTTCACTGGTTATCGATCATCAAAATAAACTCGCTTACGCGGTAGAATCAAAAAGAACTACCAAGTTGGTGGTTAATACAATATGTGAGCAATTAAAACTATCACCCATAGTATTTAACGCATATGACGAGCAAGGAACTGCGGTTTATCACACTAATGTTTTAATGTGTATAGCTACAAAATTTGTAATGATCAGTTTAAATATGGTGCCAATTAATCAACGTGCACAGTTAGCTAAACATTTTTTGAAAAGCCATCATCAAGTTATCGATTTAACGCTTGAGCAAATTAATAACTTTTGTGGCAATGCTATTGAGCTACAAGGTAAAAATGGTCGTATTTTAGCGTTATCGCAAACTGCGTTTAATGCACTTACACCTGAACAAATAATAGTTATACAAAAAACGGCTAAGCTTGTGCCATTACCAATACCTACTATTGAGTCGGCTGGTGGCTCAGTTAGGTGCATGATTGCAGGAGTTCATTTGCAAAATAAATAATGTATAGTTTTAAGGCAGCTTAGCTGCCTTATTTGCATTAAATTTTTAGTCGATGTCGTAAGCAAATGCCGTTATACCCAAAAAAGGGTATTAATATAAAAAATATAAGAAGGAATTAGCAATGTTCGATACCGTCGTCAAAAGCGTAAACAACCTTTTATGGGGAGAGGGGCAAGTACTTATTTATATACTCTTGTTTACGGGGGTATGGTTTTCAGTACGACTAAAAGCAATTCAAATACTTAAATTTAAACATATGTTTAGCCTTTTAAAAGGCAGTAGCAAATGTAAAAAAGACGATATTTCATCATTTCAAGCGTTGTGTACAGGGCTTTGCGCACGGGTAGGTACCGGTAATTTAGCTGGTGTAGCGGTTGCAATTTCACTTGGCGGCAGCGGCGCTATATTTTGGATGTGGGTAATAGCCATATTGGGCATGGCTACAGGCTTTGCCGAAAGCGTACTTGGGCAAGTATATAAAGTACGCGATAGTGGTGGCGAGTTTAGAGGCGGGCCTGCGTATTATATTCAACAAGGTTTGGGTAGCCGAGCGTTTGCCATTGTGTTTGCCGCATGTTTATTTTTAGGTTACGGCTTCACGTTTAGTGCAATGCAAACGAACACAATTACCGACGCACTTAATTACGCGTTTGAAGTTCCTACATTTTACTCAGGCCTGGTTATTACCGTACTCGCAGGCTCAATTATACTCGGTGGCTTTAAAGCAATTGCCCGATTTGCAGAGCGCGTAGTGCCTATAATGGGCATTGTATTTGTACTCGCTGCTGTAATTATTACCCTTATAAATTTCACGCAAGTACCTGCTATGCTTAAAGATATATTTTTATCAGCATTTGGCTTACAAGAAGCTGGTGCCGGTGCAATGGGCGCTGCGATTAAAAACGGTATTCAACGTGGTTTATATTCTAACGAGGCGGGCGCAGGTAGTGTGCCGCATGCTTCAGCAAGTGCCAGCCCAATTCCTAATCACCCTGTAACGCAAGGTTACATACAAATGCTAGGCGTATTTTTCGATACAATCGTACTGTGTAGCTGTACCGCTGTGATCATTTTATTGGCCGATATAGACATAAGCGGTGAAATGGAAGGCATTCGTTTAACACAAAGCGCGATGACTGCTCACTTAGCACAAGGTGGTGTTTACTTTGTAGCAGCCGCTATAACCTTATTTGCTTTTACATCGGTGGTGGCAAATTACGCCTATGCAGAAAGCAACTTGCACTTATTTAAACTCGACAACAAAGTAGGGCGCGGTATTTACACTTTGCTGTATTTATCAATGATGTTGTGGGGCGCGTCGGCCACATTAAAAGAAGTCTGGGATTTAGCCGATATTGCCTTAGGGTTAATGACAGTGGTTAACGTTATCGCTATTATACTGTTAACGCCGACTATTTTGTCTGTCACGAGCGATTACCACGCACAAAGAGACAAAGGTTTAGAGCCAGAATTTAAAGTAAAAGATGTAAAAGTACAGGGCAAATGCGAAGACGGCATTTGGGACTAACTCAAGCACACTTAACTATAAAAAGCGGTTTTATGGCAACATAAATCCGCTTTTTACTTTGCATAAGTATTCACTTTCAGTGTTGTAAAATAACAGAAACAACCAAAATAAAAGGGCACAATTTTTTAGATGATCGAGATTCACGCAGGGAAAACAGCGGCTAAAATTATTAACGAACAGGGCTTTAAACCTGAGTTATTTACCTCATTTTTAGGTGCAAGTGGTGGGCCAAAGTGGTTTACATTATTTGGCTTAGATAAATATATTTTTGGTGAATTTTTTAAAAACCGTACCCAACCACTTAATTTAATTGGCTCATCTGCTGGCGCTTTTCGCTCTGCGTGTTTTGCACAAAATGATCCCGTTGCAGCAATTGAGCGCTTAGCAAAATCGTATTCGCAAACTAGGTACTCAAGTAATAAACCAACACCAAATGAAATAACAATAAAAGCGCGCGCATTACTTGAAGATGTTTTTGGCGATAACGGCGTAACCGAAATTATAAATAACCCCGTATTTAAAGCGCACTTTATAGTAGCAAAATCGAATGGCTTTATTGCCAGCGAAAATAAATTAATACAGCTTATGGGTTTATCAAAAAGTTATATGCTAAACCGCGTTAACCGAAAATTATTGGGCTCGCAGTATGAGCGTTTTATATTTGGCCCAGCAACAAGTGACTTATCAATTACCGACAGCTACAATTTTAAAACGCAAAACATAGCGCTTACTCAAAATAATTTAAAAGATGCATTACTAGCATCGGGTTCAATACCACTTGTTATGCAAGGCATAAAAAATATTGCAGGCTCGCCGCAAGGAATATATCGCGACGGCGGAATAATTGATTACCACTTTGATTTAAAAATTAATAACCCAGGCTTAATTTTATATCCGCATTTTAATAGCGAGCCAAAAGCAGGGTGGTTCGATAAAAATTTAAAACGTAAAGTGTCACCACTTAATTACGACAACGTGGTGATGATCACCCCATCAAAAAAATTTATAGCAAGCTTACCTTACGGAAAAATTCCAGATAGAAATGACTTTACCGATCTTGATGCCGATACACGCATTAAATATTGGAATACTGTTTTTAGTGAAACTGAAAAGTTAGCTGAGGCGTTTGACAAGAAATTAAATAACTTAAAGTTTGATATTAAATAGTATTGGTAATTTACACTGAATGAAAACTTTAGAATTATTGTTCTATAGCAAATTGAGGTGGATATAAAATATGAACTATAACCCCATAAATTACGGTCTGCTATTAATAATAAAAGGGCAGAAAGCCCTTTTATTTCAGTGTATTAGTTTAGAAATAAAATTGTCGAAATGATAACCGTTGTACAAATTAAGTGCTTTCAGAAAGCGCTCTTTATTTATTTTTTATTACTTTCTTAAACTGTTTTTTACCAACTAATTCGGGGTTTTCCTCATCTATTTTCGGCTCGTTAGAACTTACTACTACAGTTGACCAGTTAGTCTTGCCCGTAGATTTATTGCCCTTGATATAATTTTTAGTAATTTTATTTTCCATTATCAATCCTTTGATTTTTTAACTTTTTTGAATTTTTTCAGTTCTTCATCTGTTAAGAGTGGAGCATCGGGATCATCTTTTGCATTTTCCTCGATCTCACCTTCAGTCATTTTTTTTAGGCGCTCGTAGTCAGTCTTTCCATCTACAGAGTCATCTTTGTTTCTTTTAATATGAGTTTCTGACATAAATTTATCTCGCTTTCATACTTTGATACACAACACGTTCTTTTTGACTGGCAGTTCTAGCAGAAATCATTCGCCTTGAAGTGCCACTTTTTCTCCATGTATAGACAACCATTAAAACACCGGGCTTAGCTTCTCCAATAACTTGTATCCGTTCTTCACCATAATCATTACGGTCATCTATAGCTTCAATTCTTTCATCATCATCAAATATAGTCACAGCATCATTGAAATCGATACCATGCTTATCTATATTTTTACTATTCTTATTATCATCCCATTCAAATAACACAACTATTTCCTTGTTAGTAAGTAATGATTAAGATCACTAAATTTTATTTTTCTAAAACACATACTGTTTTTGTATCTATAATTTAGACATCTTCATAATTTTCCCATTTTTAGTTTCAATACGCAAATAACAAATATGTTTCAGAAAGTAACTTACCAAAAGTATATTTTTTCTGTCTAGGAAAAATACTTAAAATCAACCCATAAATTACGTTATGTTAAATTACATGAATTTTAATAAAGCGAGCGTGATTATACAAACCAGCTCGCTTTTAGGAGAGTAATTTGGTGGTTAATTAAGCTCTGAATCAACCCAAAACTTGGTACCTTTTAATACAGCTTGTAGTGCAAGGCCGTTTTCGGTTACAGAATATACAGTAACTTGATCTGCAATCGCTTCGGCAACCAATGCACCGCCTTTATCTTCATATTTAGCTGCTGCATCAGCGTTTCCGCCAAATGCCCAACCATGTTCAATAAATCTATTTAGTGCTGCTTGATTATGAAAAACCATTACAACGTTAAAATCTTTTACACCTAAACCAAGTCCTAAACCGGCTTCACCCATATTCATGTAAGTCGATTTACCTGTGAGATTATTTCTAACAACACCGTAACCACCGCCAAAGCTAGCAAGCACTACATTTACATTCGCGTTATCGAATACAGCATAACCAGCAGAGTTAGCAATTTGTTTTTTAACATCAGGTTTTTCAGCGTATAATTTATCTAATGTGTTTGCTTTCATACTTTGTACAAGTGAACGTTTTTCGCTTGGTGATGCACTACCTGTAGTAGCGCACCCAGTTAACGCAACTGTTAAAGCAAGTACGCTTAGTATAATTAGTTTTTTCATAATGTTTTCCTTAATAAGATATAGCAACCAACAACCATAGAAAAATCACGGTATTAAAATAATTAGAACTTTACTATGTCCAATACTAGACAGTATCGGACTTTAACGTTATTCTGTAAGTCTATTATTTAATTGAATATTTATAAATTATGCTTGTTGCTTTGGTTGATACGTTAAAACAATTAAGATATCAAATTGCCCATCTAGATGACGGTACTCTCAATTCAGAATACCCAGAACTTGCATCCTTTATACAGGAAATTGGCTTGACTGTAACTGAATCAAAAGCCGATCTGACATTCTTGTATCAGTTTTTATATGTTTATGGCCGCAAGTCAGAAGCCACTTATAGTCGTTTTCGAAATGAGCTTGAACGCTTTTATTTATGGTCGTGGTTAATAGCAGAAAAATCAGTATTCGATTTAAAACGTGAAGATATTGAAGCTTACGTTGATTTTATGGTTGAACCCGATAAAGCATGGGCTGCAACTTCAGTGCAATGGCGTTATAAAGATGAGCAAGGAATTCGTAGATTAAATCAAAACTGGCGCCCTTTTATGCTAAAAGAATCAACTGCCAGCCAACAAACTTTATCGTCTATGTTTACTGCCTTAAATGTATTTTATAAGTTTGCCCTACTAGAAGAAAAAACATTTGCTAACTTTGTCCCTGTTGTTAAAAAAAATAGTCCGTACTTAGTTGTTCAATCACAAATTCAAATTCCAGACACATTAAGCGATATTCAATGGGAATACGTTTTTGGTGTAACGCGTGATTTATGCGAACATAACCCTGATTTAGAGCGAAACTTATTTACGCTTGCCTGCTTAAAAGGTCTTTATTTACGAATTTCAGAATTATCTGAGCGCCCACAATGGTCGCCGGTGATGTCTCATTTTTGGCAAGATAATGATGGTTTTTGGTTTTTACGTATAATGGGAAAAGGTAATAAATTACGAGATGTAACCTTAAGCGATGATTTTGTTGAATATTTAAAACGTTATAGACTATACAGAGGTTTACCTGCCCTTCCCCGTGTTGATGAGTCAGATCCTTTGGTTCATAAAATTCGCGGGCAAGGTGGTATGACCGTAAGGCAAATTAGGCGTTTAGTTCAACAAAGTTTTGATTATGCACAGCAATCATTACTCGATGATGGTTTTAAAGATGATGCTGAACAACTTGGCGCTGCAACTGCGCATTGGCTTCGTCATACTGGTGCAACTCATGATGCGCAAACCAGACCGCTCAAACATTTATCAGAAGATTTAGGTCATTCTAAAATTGCGACTACCGATCAAATTTATATTCAAACAAATATTAAAGAGCGAGCAAAGTCAGGACTTAAAAGGAAAATTTAATGGAGTATTTAGTAATAGCATTTATAGGCGGATTATTTTTAATTTATTCTTTAACACTTCGCCAGTTAGAAAAAACAGAAGTAACAGGCCCAATGTTTTTTGTTGTTGGCGGAATATGTTTAGCTTCAATGCTACCCAACGAAGGGGATAAAATAAAAGAAGGCGTTGATCTTTTATTACCATTTATAGAGCTTACGCTAAGTATATTTTTATTTTCAGATGCAGCTAAATCAAAGCTAAGTGTATTAAGGCATAGTTTTCAGTATCCTAGTTTACTGTTGTTTGTTGCCCTACCCTTAACTTTGTTACTTGGTATTGCTGTTGCTTTATTTTTCTTTGCTGAGCTTTCACTTATTCAAGCAGCGTTGCTCGCTATTATTTTAACACCTACCGATGCGGCATTAAGTAAAGGGTTACTAGCAAGTACACAAGTGCCTGAAAAAATACGTGAAGGGATAAATACTGAAAGTGGTTTGAACGATGGATTATGTGTGCCCATATTTTTAATATTTATATTACTCGCTAAAAATCCTGATTCAGCTATTACCGCAAAACAAACATTAAGTGTGTTTGGCCGAGAGCTTGGCTTGGCTTTATTAATAGCTATTACAAGTATCGCTGTTTTTATACCGAGTTTAAACTTTGCAATGAAACGTCATTACTTTGCACAAAATACCAGTCCATTTTTATTACTCGGTTTTGCTATGGCTGTTTTTTCTGTCACTCAGTATTTTCATGGCAGTGGATTTATTGCGGTGTTTATTGCCGGTTTATTATTTGATAAATTTTCGACTGAAGAAGTAAGAACAGAATTAATTGAAGACTCAGAGCACATTGCAGATTTTACATCGCTAATGATTTGGTGCTTGTTCGGGTTTGTTTGTGCTTACTTAGTTATTCCGAAATTAAATACTGAAATTATAATTTACGCTTTGTTAAGTACAACATTGATTAGAATAATTCCTGTTATGTTGTCATTGCAGTTTACGGCATTGAATATTAAAGAGCGTTTTACATTTGCGTGGTTTGGACCAAGAGGATTAGCATCAATTGTTTTTACATTGATGGTGATTGATACGCAAATAGAAAACAAATATCAAATAGCGACAATAGCAATGACGACTATTTTGTTTAGTGTATTTATTCACGGTATAAGTACAAAGCCAATTGCAGACAGTTTCGCTAAAAAATCTAAATAGCTTTTATAAAAATTAGTGAATTTTTTGCCGAGGTATCAAGGCGTTTTACCAGCCTCAAAAACGATCATTTAATTAAGCGAATGGGGTATTAAT
>NZ_BADY01000168.1:0-124 GCF_000241185.1 Pseudoalteromonas sp. BSi20495 | reverse complement strand
AAAAAAGGACAGACACATATTTTTGTCAGAAAATTTTGCGCTTCTCCCATCGTGGGTAACCGTATCATTATTTTTTTGCGCACTGTTAGTGTTAGTTACAGCACTTAGAATTCAGTTGCTTGGC
>NZ_BADY01000169.1:0-120 GCF_000241185.1 Pseudoalteromonas sp. BSi20495 | reverse complement strand
TTCGGTTTGCGGCGCTTCACTAACGGCTGGCTCTGCATTCTCTAGTGCTTTAGCTGCTTTTTTAGCTTTGGCGCGTGCAATAGCAGCGGCAACGGCGGCTTTTTTATCATCAACTGGTGC